>NZ_KB850179.1:188087-478980 GCF_000369745.1 Acinetobacter sp. CIP 64.7
GCTTCATTTTTTCTTGATCAGATATCTGTTGTACTTTAATAGGATTTTGCTGATCTAAATGCTTTTGATGCCAGGCACGAAGTGTTTCAGGAGTACAACCAATCTTAGGCGCAATTGCTGTGATTGCAGCCCAAGTAGAAGGATAATCTTTTTCAGATTCAATCAATAATTGAACCGCTCTTTCTCTGATTTCAGGGGTATATTTTAATTTTGTCATCGGGGTAGTCTCTCAGAATATTGACTCTCCGACAAACCCGGTACGGTTCATCTATCGGTATCCTGAATATATTAAGATTTGACTCTTTAGACTCCGCAGGGAATTTACCCAAACATCTAGAAAGTTTACTGGAGAAATCTAAGAGGTATGTGTTGCCTGAGAGGAGGGTTAGAAGTTGCCCACGAGTTGTGAAAGGAAAACCACAGAAATACCCAAGAAAATGCCAGTCAATTTCTTAACTGACTGGCATTACTCAAATGAGGGCTTTTTAATTTCATACTTTAACTGAGAAACCAGGTGTAATAACCCCAGATCATTAAAGGCCATGCTAGGAAAGGGCTAAACAACCATTTCCAGAACCAGTGGCGCGGCATAAAGCCAACACCATGGACAAAGCCTCCAGAAATACCAATCATGATATACATCATGGCACTATGGCTATATTCACCATTGGCATCCAGCATTGCGGAAGGATGAACCAATAACACGGCTGCGAGAGGAAAAGCCAGGAGGCAGGAAATCATCATCGCAAATTTGTTTGGTTTCTTGTCTACAACGGTTTTCTCAAGCGCAGCTTCTGTCATGTTTTATTCCTCATCCAGGTCTTGGTGTTGTTCCATGTAAATGGCAGCAATCACACTGGCAAAACATGCCATCAGTACACCCAGAATCCAGGCAAAATACCACATAGTTGTCTCTCCTTAAGACATAGCCTTAGTACAGGCTATGTGAATTATCTTCAATGTGTTTGTTGGTAATCACGCCCCACATCTTGTAATAACACCAAGTGGTATAGATCAGGATCAGTGGAACAAAGATACAGGCAGCAACGGTCATAACGGTTAAGGTATTTTTACTAGATACCGCATCCCACATGGTCAGACTTGCAACCGGGTTAATGCTTGAAGGCATCAGGAAAGGAAACAGGGCAAAACCGGCAGTCAGGATGGCACCGATGACAGCCAGAGATGAACCCAGGAAGCTCAGGCCTGCTTTGTTTTTACCTGCTGCCAAGACAATGATCAAGCCACCCAAAATGCCGGCAATAGGCGCTGCCATCGTGATTGGATAAGTCGAATAGTTGTTCATCCAGCCTGGATTAGCATTGGTCAATACTTCTTTTGCAAGCGGATTGGCAACACCATTGGTATCAAAAGGTGTAACCAAGGTATAGCCTTGAATACCACCAAAATACAACCATGCACCGGCTGCCAGAAAGGTAGCCAGATAAACCAGACCCATGATTTGCGTTGCTTTGGCAGAACGTTGGCGTAGGTCACCATCTGTACGCAGCATTAACCATGCACCACCATGTGCACACAGCATCGATAAACTGACCAGCCCACAGACAATTGCAAACGGATTCAGCAGGGCAAAGAAGCTACCAGTATAAGTAGAACGTACAGTTTCATCTAAAGTAAATGGTACACCGAGGAACATGTTGCCGAATGCCACACCGAAGACCAAGGCAGGCACTGCACCGCCAATGGCCAGACCCCAGTCCCATGAATTGCGCCATTTGGTATTTTCCAGTTTTGAGCGATAGTCAAAACCGACCGGACGTAAGAAAAGCGCAAACAGGACCAGTAGCAGGGCCCAGTACATGCCGGAGAAGGCAGTTGCATAGACCATTGGCCAGGCAGCGAACAAAGCACCGCCAGCAGTAATAAACCAGACCTGATTACCGTCCCAGTGCGGCGCAATGGTATTGATCGCTGCACGGCGTTCACTATCATTTTTGCCCACAAATGGCATGATCGCCATGGAGCCCATATCGAAGCCATCAGTGAGGGCAAAGCCAATCAGCAATACGCCGACCAGCACCCACCAAATGATTTTTAATAATTCATATTCGATCATGCTTGAGTCTCCCCATTTGCCTTCTCTGCAGCTGCAAGCTTTTCAAAATGGTATTTACCGGTATGCAGTGAGCTTGGGCCAAGACGTGAGAACTTGATCATCAGATACATCTCAATAATCAGTAACACGGTATAGAATGCTGCTAATGCAAGGATTGAACCCCATACATCACCTGTGCTTAAGCTTGATGCTGAAAGATGCGTCGGTAATACCTCACCAATGGTCCAAGGTTGACGACCTACTTCTGCCACATACCAGCCAGTTTGCGCAGCAACCCAAGGTAAAGGCAGTGCAAATAAAGCAAATTTCAATAACCATGGTTTGTTTTCAGCATTACGTTTTGCTACCGCAAAGGTTGCCAGTGCAAATAGAAGTAGCATAAAGAAGCCGGAAGCCACCATGGCACGGAAGGCCCAGAACAGGCTTGGTACGTGTGGAATGGTATCTTTAGCGGCTGCTTTGATTTGCTCTTCAGAGGCATCAACGACATTTGGCGTGTATTTTTTCAGAAGCAGACCGTAGCCTAAGTCTTTTTGGCTTTCTTCAAAAGCTGTTTTCAGTTCTGGAGACTGATCACCAGCACGTAATTTTTCCAGTTGTGAATAGGCCACCATACCATTACGGATACGCGCTTCGTGCTGAACCAGCAGGTCTTTAATACCCGTAACTTGTTCAGTCGTAGAGCGTGTAGCGATCAGACCCATTACATAAGGAATTTTCACTGCATAATCTGTAGTCATGGTTTCCTTATTCGGGATACCGAACAAAGTAAATGGCGCAGGTGCAGGGTGAGTATCCCATTCTGCTTCAATCGCTGCCAGTTTGGTTTTCTGTACATCGCCCAGCTCATACCCTGATTCATCACCTAGTAAAATCACTGAAAGTGTAGAAGCAAGCCCGAAGATGGCTGCAATGGCAAAAGAACGGCGTGCAAAAGGCAAGTCACGTTTTTTCAGCATGTAGTAACTTGAAATAGCCAGGACGAAGATGGCACCTGTGACATAACCGGCAGATACTGTATGCACAAATTTAACCTGAGCGACCGGGTTAAAGATCAATGCAGCAAAGTCCACCATTTCCATACGCATGGTTTCATAGTTAAATGCCGAACCGACCGGGTTTTGCATCCAGCCATTGGCGACCAGAATCCAGAGTGCGGACATGTTCGAGCCTAAAGCCACCAGCCAGGTCACTGCCAGATGTTGTACTTTGGACAGGCGATCCCAACCAAAGAAGAACAAGCCAATAAAGGTCGATTCAAGGAAGAAGGCCATCAAACCTTCAATCGCCAGCGGTGCACCGAAAATATCACCGACATAATGCGAGTAATACGCCCAGTTGGTTCCGAACTGGAACTCCATGGTCAGGCCGGTGGTTACCCCTAAGGCAAAGTTAATACCAAACAGTTTTCCCCAGAACTTGGTCATGTCTTTATAGATTTCTTTGCCGGAAATCACATAGGTGGTTTCCATAATGGCAAGCAAAAAAGCCAAGCCTAAAGTCAGTGGAACAAAAATAAAGTGATACATCGCGGTCATGGCGAACTGGAACCGCGAGAGATCGACCACGCTTTCAGAAATCATCAACGTGTCTCCTGGATTTGGGAAGGATTGCCGGCGATACGCTCGGCGACTTGGTTGTCAAAATTTTTAGGAATCGTAGGTGCATCAAACCAGATATTTTTAATGATCATCAGTAAAATAACCTTGATAATTAAAATGGCAGTTATTTCTCTAACTACTCTCTGGTTTAGATTTTTGGGAACTAAGCTCATTCGACTAAGCCTGTTATATGACTTGTTGTATATTATTAATCTATTGTAACGAAAAAATAAATAGACGATACAGTTTAAATAAGCATATATTTATAAAGTATTGAAAATAAATGAAATATAATTAAATTAAACAAAAAATATTCTAAATGTTTTTTTATTATTTTTTGTAAATTTTCAGATTTTAAATCCGACTAAAATGCTTATATTTATCTATTTAAATGTAAAATATTTTTATTCTGATTTGTGTGGTTTTATATTTTTTAATCTGATAGAAATGCTCGGTTTTAAAATATTAGGATAAATCTGCAAATTACTGGATAAATCAGTCAAACTGTTTAAGCCTAGTGTTAGAAAGGGTTGTATCTTGTGTATCGCAAGCTTTTTACTGTTTTATTTCAATAAAAATACGCAAAAAAAAGAACATGCATGAAGCATGTTCTTTTTAAGCTTTTGGAGGAGAGAGGAGCTTAGAAGTCGTAACGGAAGCCTAAAGAAAGAGCTGTTGCATTCTCATCTTTTACAGCACTTACAGTATTTGAACGACCTTCTTTCCAAGGTGCAAGATTAGCATTTTTGTCATTTAGCATAGTTGCTAAGTTCGCATAAACACGCACTGCTTTATCTAAACGATGCTCTACACCAACAGCAATTAAGCTTGAGTTTGCATCGTCAGCATCTACATCACGGTAGAAATACTCACCACGTAGCGCAGTTTTTGGCGTTAGTTTGTATTCACCAGCAATACCATAGACTTGAGCATCAAAATTGCTTAAAGCATCATTGTCATATTGAGCGATTTGATACATAGCCCCTAAGTTAAAATCAGGAGTGATTTTATATGCTGCTGCAATACGGAAAGCATCACGTTCAGCTTGAATTCCTGTTGCTGAAACATCTGTCGATGTATTTGCAGCATTATCTTCATATTTTTCATATGCTGCAGCAAAATCGATAGGACCTTCTTTGTATGTTAGTGCAAGATCATAAGCTTTATTATCATCTACACCTTCATTATTTCCATCTTTAGCAATATTCTTATTCTTGTGCATTGAAAGAGCTGCTAAAACGTTGAATCCACCACCAAATTTAGGTGATTTATATTCAATGGTATTTTCATTACGCTCGTCAAATTTCAAGTCACCAACACGTGTTACGTTACGTACGTCACCAACCATATCACCAAAGAAATTCACTGGGCCACGTGCAACTTTAAACGGGCTATCAAAACGACCTACACGTGCCTGACCAAAGTCACCTTTTAAACCAACAAAGGTATCGCGAGTTGCAAAATTAATACCTTTGTCATCTTTTTCGCCACTAGCGAAGTTAATTTCTTGTTCGATTTGACCAAAAACAGTCATGCCATTTTCTAATTGTTGTTCAGCTTTAAAGCCTAGGCGTGAAGAGTTTGAAGAAAGTCCAACTTCGTTATAATCCTGGCCATCATCCAGATAATCTAAAGATACATGTGCACGACCATACACTTTAACATCAGCAGCAGCTGCCATCACTGGTGTTAAAATTGTTGCCCCAACTGCCAATGCGCAAAGAGTTTTTTTCATGTGTAGCTCCAATAAGACTTGTTTGGTCCTAACAAGGGTGTTGTAGTAGCTTTGTTAAATTTTGCTACCGTCCTGTATTGGTGCTAAGTATCAATTACAAATAAGACAGTAAGATTAAGGAAATATTTCAAATATATTAAATGTTTCGTTTTGTAAAAATATGAACAGAGTGTGCTTTTGTTAAAAAAGTTTTTATTAATCAGGTTATTGTATTGTTATATTTTAAAGGTTTCATAAAAAATTAATAATTGTTCATTTTGAGCTGGTAGAAAAAATGGAGCCGAAGCTCCATTTTTTAAATATTGGCAAATAACTTAAAACGCAGCTTTAATTTTCTCTGCCAGCGCTTTAATTTTTTCCTGGTCGCCCATCTGTGCAGCATGTTTGCCCAGATTATGCAAAGAGGTAGGAACCAGATGGAAATGTACGTGTGGAACGGTTTGTCCTGCTGCGGCACCTGATAATTGCATCAGTACGATACCCTCTACCCCTAAACCTTTTTCAATGGCTTTGGCAACTTTCTGTACGATCTGAATCGTATACGCTGCAGCTTCAGGTGGTAGATCCAGTAAAGTGATCGCCGGTGTTTTCGGAACAACCAGGGTATGACCTTCTGCCTGAGGCATGATGTCCATAAATGCAAGAACCTGGTCATCTTCATACACTTTTATCGCAGGAAGTTCACCGCGTAGAATTCGTGCAAAAATATTCTGATCATCATAAGTCATAAGTACATTCCTTGAGCGTCATTAAACTGAATTATTTACAGTTCAATTCTTTCTGACGATCTTTGATCGCGTCAAGACGTTGTTGCTCTTTTTCCGAGAATTTTGGCTTGGTTGTATAGCAATTGTCATTACCAAACTTGGCTTTTGCTTCAGGATCTTTGAAACAGAAACCTTTAGACGCATAAATCACGTCATGATCATTTTTCAATTTTTTGCACTCTTGTTCAGATGCAAGAACCGATGTTGAAGCCCCGAACAAAGTTGCAAAGCCAATCACTGCTGCAACAAAAAATTTTTTCATGAGAGTTTCCTCTGGGTTAACCACTATATGTGCCTGCCTATATAGTCACAATATGAGGTTTCGTTATCATTATTCAATGGCGAGATATTACTCGATGGTAATATTACTCCATGATTCATACATTTTCACAGCACTGGAAAAATCACTGTTTTTATCCGACAGGTCGCTGGCTGCCTGAATCAGATTCTGGGTTAAAGATAACACAGGTGCAGAAAGTTTGGCTTCACGCGCAAGGTCGATTGCGATACCTGTATCTTTGGCCAAGAGTGGCAGGGCAAAGGTTACAGGAAAACTGCGGTTTAAAATACGCTGTGGCAATACGGTTTCAGTCACCATGCTTTTACCACTTGAAGCATTAATACAATCCAGTGCTTCATGCAGGTTTACCCCATGCGCTTTCAAGGTAGTAAAGCCCTCAGCAACGGCACACAGGTTTACAGCCATTAACATATTATTTACGGCCTTCACTGCAAAACCTGCGCCAGATTCACCGACATGCTTGATCAGCTTGCCAAATGCCTGCATTGCAGGAAGGGCTTTTTCATAGCCCTCTGCATTACCACCCACCATCACGGTTAAAGTGCCATTTTCAGCACCAACGGTTTGGCCACTGACCGGTGCATCCAGAAAGATTACCCCATGTTCAGCCAGTTGTGCTGCCAGTTTTTGGGCAGAATCTGGTACACCACTGGTGCAGTCGACCCAGACTGAACCGGATTTAAGCGGTAAATTTTCCAGAAGTTGTTCTACATCAGCGCTGGTGGGCAGGCAAGAAAAAATCACATCTGCCTGTACGGCCTGTTCCAGTGTGACGGCTTGGGTGCCATATTCGGCAGCATGCTCTTCAGCCTTGTTAAAGCTGCGGTTCCAGACATAGACCGTATCAAAATGCTTGGGCAAATGTGCAGCCATACGAAAACCCATTGCACCTAAGCCGATAAATGCCACTGACTGAATCATGCTATACCCTCTGAATATGTTTAAATCTATTGATAATTTTTAATATTTTTCTGGTGCGAGAAATCTGCTTTAAGCATCAAGCCGTGTAGAGCGCTGCACCAGCCAGGTCGTCATTTTGGGCCAGAATGTATTTGCCGTTTTCTGGTTCGACATTAGTCCAAGATGGCCACCCGGTATAAGAGTAAACGTCTTATCTTGGCTACTTGTCAATTCCATCAAAGGCTTAGCTGACTGTTCTGTGACAATTTGATCGGTTTGACCTGCACCCACCAAGAGAGAACAGCTAATATTTTTAAGATCAACGACACGACCATCTAAAGTGATAGAACCCTGTTTTAAAGGATTTTGCAGCCACAAGTGCAGCACCATGTCCTGATTAATCCCGCCTGGATAATCAATCATCTTATTCAGGAAATTCCCCATAGTGGCATGTTCATAGACATCTTCGACATGGTCCAGATTCAGCAAAAACTGCTTCTGGCTTTTAAGCCAGCCGATCGGGTCAAGTAACTTGAAGCCCAGAGCATTTACAATTCCCGGCGTATGAATATATTGCTTCGGGATCAGTCCTTGATGAATGGCCTGTTGCAGATTTTTATTTTTAGAAATCAGCTTATTGGTCGTAGAAAATAGTTTGCCGACACGTCCTGACGCATAACTGTCGATAGGGCTGCCCACCACGATCAGATTCTTGACATGTTCAGGTGAATGCAGGGCGGTATAGAGCGTGACAAATACACCAGCCATACTCCAGCCATGCAGGGAAATGAACTGACTGCCCGAATGCTTGCAGATGGTTTCAATAGATTGAGGAATGGCTGTATCAATAAAAGATAAAAAGTTCAGGTGGCGGTGCTTAAAGTTAAAACGTTTCCATTCCACCAGATAGACATCAAAACCGCTATGCTGAAAATGCTTGACCAGAGAGCGATAAGGATACAGATCATAGATATCCATATTAATCGCCAAGGGTGCGATGAAGACCAGAGGCTCCTTATATTTTTTCTCAGGTGAAGCGTAATAGCGAATCTTGCAAAACTCGGTGCCGGCAATATATTCAAAAGGGGTTTTTTGCGACAGGATCAGTGAGGAGGCATTAAACATCCGGGTGCTGAGGTGTTTCAATTTTTTTTGCTGGCGCTGAAAGTTTTGTTTTAACTGAATCATGTAAATAAAATATCCGTATCCGCGGGAGGATTGATCGAAGTCTAAGCAATAATCGCTTATTATGCCTTGACCTGAAATAGCTTAGGCGCTCAAAATGTTGGCAAATTTTTACAAAAGGCAGCCTTAGGGCTGAGGTAAAGCGATGAGCCAGCAAGACGATATTTCTTACCAATTAGAAACTTTAGCCATTCGTACCGGTCATACCCGCACTTTTGAAGGTGAGCATGGCGAACCGATTTTTCTAACATCGTCCTTTGTTTATGAAAATGCGGCAGAAGCCGCAGCTAAATTCTCAGGCCAGGAACCGGGCAATATCTATTCTCGCTTTACCAATCCGACCGTTGCCATGTTTGAAAAGCGTCTGGCTGCACTTGAAGGTGCAGAGCGCGCCGTCGCCACCAGTTCGGGTATGGCAGCCATTATGGCAGTGATGATGGCTTTTTTAAAAGCGGGCGATCATGTGATCTGTTCACGTGCAGTCTTCGGTTCTACGGTTTCCATGTTTGAAAAATATGTCGCAAAATTTGGCGTTAGTGTTGATTTTGTCGATCTAACCGATCTTGATGCATGGAAAAATGCCATTAAACCTGAAACCAAAATTCTCTTTGTTGAATCTCCATCGAATCCTTTAGCAGAAGTAGCCGATATACAGGGACTCGCCGATATTGCGCATGCCAATAATGCTTTACTGGCGATTGATAACAGCTTCTGTACACCGGTGTTACAACAACCACTCAAATTTGGTGCAGATCTGGTGGTGTATTCTGCGACTAAATATCTCGATGGCCAAGGCCGTGCGCTAGGTGGTGCTGTCGTAGGTAATCACAAGTTACTAGAAGAAATCTTCGGTTATGTGCGTACCACCGGCCCGTCAATGAGCCCATTCAATGCCTGGGTTTTCCTGAAAGGCTTGGAGACACTACGTTTGCGTATGCGTGAACATTCAGCAAGTGCTCAACAACTGGCTGAATTTTTGAATCAGCATCCAAAAGTAGAAAAAGTATATTATGCGGGCCTGCCTGAGCATGTCGGTCATGAACTGGCAGCAAAACAGCAGAGCGGTTTTGGCGGTATTGTGTCTTTTGAAGTGAAAGGTGGCCGTGAGGAAGCATGGACTGTCATCGACAATACCCAGTTTATCTCGATTACCGGTAATCTGGGCGATGTGAAATCGACCATTACCCATCCGGCAACCACGACACACGGTAAATTGTCGCCTGAAGCCAAAGAAGCTGCCGGTATTCGCGAAGGTTTGATTCGCGTATCTGTTGGTTTGGAAGAGATTGGTGATATTATCCAGGATATTCGTCGCGGTTTAGACCTGATTTAATTTTATAAATTTATGTTCGGAGATATTTATGAACATTAACATGTTGATGCAGCAAGCTCAGCGCATGCAGAAAGAAGTTGAAAACAACGTAAAAAAAGCCAAAGAAGAGCTTGCACAAACTGAAGTGCATGCCGAGGCGGGCGGTGGTCTTGTTAAAGTGACCATGACTTGCCGTAACGTGGTGAAACGTATTGAAATCAACCCTGAGTTGCTTCAGGATGATCCAGACATGATTGAAGACCTGATTGCAGCGGCAATGAATGATGCTGCACGTCAGGCAGAAGTAGTATCTGACGAAAGAATGAAAGCAGCAAACTCAGGTATGGGTTTACCGCCTGGTCTTGCAGGTATGTTCTAAGGAAGAATGCGCAATGTTTAGTGATCGTTTTGATCAACTCGTTCAAGCATTACGCATTTTGCCAAGCGTTGGGCCAAAATCGGCTCAACGTATGGCATTGCATATGATCATGAAAAATCGTGAAGGTGCTATTGGTCTGGCGCATGCGCTGACTGAGGCAACCAATCACATTCATGAATGTTCAGTCTGCCATTCTCTGACCGAAGATGAAGTCTGCAATATCTGTACTTCGCTGGATCGTGATGATGAGCTGCTCTGTGTAGTGGAATCACCTGCAGATGTCATGGCGATTGAGCAAAGTGGCAGCTTCAGAGGTAAATATCATGTATTGGGTGGTCATTTATCGCCACTCGATGGTATTGGACCGGAAGAAATCGGTATTCCGTACTTGTTACATCGTTTGGCCAATGGTCAGGTGAAAGAAGTGATTCTGGCAACCAATGCCACGGTAGAAGGACAAGCCACGGCACATTATCTGGTTGAGGCCAGCAAGCATTTACCGATCCACATGACCCGAATTGCCCAAGGCGTACCACAAGGCGGAGAACTAGAATATGTCGATAGTCATACCTTGAGTCAGGCCGTGCATAACCGGATGCGCATGAAGTAAGTTCAGCTTAAATATCTTGTTAGTTTTAATATAAAAAAGATATTAATTAGATTATAAACCTTGATAAATGACCACCATTTTTTAGGAAATAGGACAGAATTGGCGTTATTTTTTATACAAAAATTCTATAGATCAGTTAATATGGATCTATCGAGAATCTAATCTTAGACTCAGTTCTATGTTTCAATTTATTCAACATCAACACGACTTAACTCATGTACTGAAGCTGATGGATCAGAATTCAGTTTATGGGCTGGATACCGAGTTTATCAAGGTGGATACCTTATGGCCTAAGCTGGGTGTTTTTCAGATTAACGTAGACAGCAAGGTCTATTTGTTGGATGGAACCACGCTGGATCTGACTGAGTTCCTCAATAAAATTTTTAACGCGCAGCAGAATATTTTTCATGCCTGTAGTGAAGATATCGACCTGATCTATCACTATACCCAGAAGAAATCGCTGAGTAATGTGTTTGATACCCAGGTCGGCATGTCATTTTTGGGGCATGGTCTGCAAGTCAGCTATCAAAATGCGCTGAAGCAGATGCTGGAAGTTGATATCGAAAAAGACCAGACCCGTTCTGACTGGCTGGCGCGTCCACTCAGTTCCGAACAGTTGCTGTATGCTGCCAATGATGTGCATTATCTGGTGCAACTGTCAGAAAAAATCAAACAGGATCTGGATTCGAAAGATCTTCTGGATTTTGCTTTGCAAGATTGCCGTTTTCTGACTCAGGAAATTGGCGAAGATACTCCAACCGCCTTGTTGTATCAGGATGTCGGCAATTACCGGCATTCACGCCGTCAGCTGATGCAATTGCAGCAATTAATGGTCTGGCGTGATCAGATTGCCAAAGCACTAAATCAGCCACGCAGTTTCATTTTAAAAAATGCCAGCATGATTGATCTGGTGGAAAAATTCCCGCGCAATAATTTCCAGCTGAGTCATGTGAAAGACATTCGTTCGAATGTGGTTCGTGAGCATGGCAAAACCATTTTAGATTTACTGAAATTCCTGCCGGAGCCGGCAAATTGGCCTTTACGTCTGGCACGTCCAATTCGCCATTCTTCCAAAGATATTGGCGAAAAAATTGATTCAATTATTCAGAACGTGGTCAATGAAACCTCGATTCCGAAAGAAGTCCTGATGCGCAAGAAATGGCTGAATGCCTTGTATCAGCATGTAGTCTTTCATAAGGACGAGCAGGATCTGCCGGATTATCTACTCGGTTGGCGCTATGAGTTATTAACTCAGCCACTGATTCAGGTATTGCATCAGGATGAATCTTATCTGTCTACCCAGATGAAAGTCAGCGAGTGATTAGCTACAGGAATGGTTAAAGAAAAAGCAATTATACAAAATCACGACTGATGCATGAGATGTGGCTAATGTTTCTGTCTTTTTTTTGATGTATCCTTGCGGTTGTTTTTCCAGAAAAGTCGTTTGAAATATGCAAGTGTCTATCTACAAATCCAGCAAAAAAAGTGAAATGTATCTGTATGTGGCGCGTCCTGCGAATGAAAGCGAAGCTGAAACATTCGAACCTTTAAGCGTATTGACTGAAGCAGTACAGGCAGCATTTGGACGTGCGACTTTTGTCATGCATCTTGAATTAAGCGAATCACGTAAACTGGCACGTGCCAATGTCTTGCATGTCATGGATTCTATTGAAACTCGCGGTTTCTTCCTGCAAATGCCGCCAGAAGGCTTGATTGATCCAAACGCTGTAGCACCAGAAGGCTTGCGTGGTGCTTAATGTTGATTCAGGAGTTGTGAAATGAATGGTTATGTGGCTGTATTAGACTCAATTCCTGAACAGAGCATTGCCGTTGCAGTTTATCTGCTTGGCAGCCTGATTGCTTTATGGTGCTGGTATGGTGTAACCAAGCGTCTGCCTAAACCCATGGGCGGTTTTTTGTGGATTGTAGCCTTTGCCATTCTGCTGACACCGACGGTATCCGAGGGGGCGAATGCGTCCATTGCACCTGCGATTTTCGGTCTGTTATTTGGGGTGTTGACCAAAGAGCAATCCCTAGTTTGGATTAATGCGTCACTTATTTTATTTGTCATTGGGATTGGATCTGTGATTGGCTATTGCTGGTCGACTTATGTGTCGAACAAAAGCAATATTCGTGTTCACGAGAAAAGTTCACCGCTGTAAGTAAAAAATAAGGTTCAATCATGTCTGCTGATATTCAACAATTTTCAGGTACCGATCAGTACATCGCGACTGACAGTTTAAAGCTTGCGGTGAAAGCTGCACGCAGTTTGCAAAAACCATTGCTGGTCAAAGGTGAGCCGGGTACAGGTAAAACTTTACTGGCCGAGCAAGTCGCAGAAAGTCTGGGTTTGAAGCTGATCACCTGGCACATCAAGTCCACCACCAAAGCGCAACAAGGTCTGTATGAATACGATGCTGTATCGCGCCTGCGTGACAGTCAACTTGGTGATGACCGTGTCTATGACATCAAGAATTACATCAAGCCGGGGAAACTGTGGGAAGCATTTACCAGTGAAGAGCGCTGTGTCCTGCTGATTGATGAAATTGACAAGGCAGACATCGAGTTTCCAAATGACTTGCTGCATGAACTTGATAAAATGTCGTTCTATGTGTACGAGACTGGCGAAACCATTACCGCAACCCAGCGTCCGATCGTGATCATTACCTCGAATAACGAAAAAGAATTGCCGGATGCTTTTTTACGCCGTTGTTTCTTCCACTATATCGAATTCCCGGATGAAGCCACCATGCGTGAAATCATCGATGTGCATTTTGAGAATATCTCTGCAACATTGGTGAATGAAGCCTTGCAGGTATTCTTCAAACTACGCCAGATTCCGGGTTTGAAAAAACCACCTTCAACTTCTGAACTGATCGACTGGCTCAGACTGCTCATGGCTGACGACATGCCGGAAGATATTCTGCGCAATACCGACAAATCCAAATCGATTCCACCCTTATACGGCGCATTGATTAAAAACGAGCAGGATGTGCAGTTACTTGAACGTCTAGCCTTTATGTCACGTCGTTAAGGGAGAAACACGCATGTTTGTGCGACTGTTTTATACCTTACGCAAATACGGCGTGCCGGTATCGACCCGCGAATTGATTGACCTGAATCAGGCGGTTGCTGCAGGACTGGTCTTTGCCGATCAGGACGAATTCTATCAGCTCGCCAAAACCGTGATGGTCAAGGACGAGCGTTATTTTGATAAGTTCGACCGCGCCATGAAAGACTATTTTGATGGTATTCAAACCTTCGATATTGATGAACTTCTCAATCAGATGCATAAACTGCCTAAAGACTGGTTTGATCTGGAGCTTCTCGAAAAACATCTAACCCCGGAGCAGCGCAAAGAGCTGAAAAAAGCCGGATCGCTGGAAGAACTGATGAAAATGCTGGAAGAGCGTCTGCGCGAACAGCATAAAAAACATCAGGGCGGTAACAAGATGATTGGTACCGGTGGCACTTCACCTTTTGGTGCCTATGGCGATCATCCTGAAGGTGTGCGTATTGGCGGACCGGGGCGTAAGCGTTCTGCGGTGAAAGTCTGGGAACAGCGTCAATACCGCAATCTGGACGATGAGCAGATTCTGGGAAGTCGCCAGATGCAGATGGCATTGCGCCGTCTACGAAAATTTGCCCGTCAGGGTGCAGCAGAAGAGCTGGATATTGACGGGACGATTCGTGAAACGGCCAAGCAGGGTATTCTGGATGTACAACTGGTGCCCGAGCGTCGTAATCGTATCAAAGTACTGATGCTATTTGATGTTGGCGGTTCGATGGATGCGCATATTGCCCAGTGTGAAAAGCTATTCAGTGCTGCGAAAACCGAATTCAAAACCCTGGAATATTTTTATTTCCATAACTGTCTGTACGACTATGTATGGAAAGACAATGTCCGTCGTTCCAGTTCACGTATGAATACCTGGGATTTGTTCAATACCTATGGCCGCGATTATCGCGTGATTGTGGTCGGCGATGCCAGTATGGCACCGTATGAGCTGAATTCTGTCGGTGGTTCGGTTGAATATATGAATGATGAGACGGGACAGGTCTGGTTACAGCGCCTGCGTCAGCATTTTGATAAAACCGCCTGGCTGAATCCGGAAGAAGAAAAATACTGGCATTACACCCATACCATTGGTCTGATCCAGCAAATATTTGAAAATCATATGTTTCCAATGACGCTGAAAGGCATTGAAGACATGACTAAATATCTGGCGCGTTAATTCCATTTATCTATAAGTGACTTTAGTTAGAGTTATTAGTGATTTAAAACAAATTATTCTAACCTGAGTTCGATGAAATATTTTAGCTTTTTAGCAAGTTTTGGAAAGTTGGCTTATTTGGATTTAAGCAATAAGCCACTATAGCAGCCATAATATTCACCATAAAGTTATTCACCGAACGATGACGTGAATGGTCAATTTGATGTAAGTTTTTTAACTGATCATTCACTGTTTCGATCAATCCTCTTCTGCAAAGCAATTGTTTTTCTTCTTCAGTTTGGATGGGTTTATTTTTCATATTCTTGCGTGACGGGGTTAATAGTCTGAGCCCCCTTGCTGCTAAAGCTTCAGTTTTTGCTTTACTCAGATAGCCTTTATCGCCCAGTAAAATACCTTTTAACTCTTGGGTTAAAGATTCAAGTACAGCAACATCATGAACACTTCCCGATGTAATCTTGAGATTAATAATTTCACCCAAGTTGTTGATAACAATATGGACTTTAAATCCATAAAACCAACCTGTGCTACTTTTACCACGACCAGCTAAGCCTTTAAATACACGATGTCTTTTAATTCTAAGATTATGGCAAACGACCAATTTAGTCGAATCAATAATACAAATTCCGGTATCTTCTCCTTTAACTTGATGGAAGAAACTACTCAAAGCTTGCAAACAACGCGGCATAATTTCAATAAAACGATTGTAACTAAGAAGCTTGGGAAAAGCTGATTTCCAAAATGGGATGATCATATGACAATAAAAATATTTGAAAAATCTAAACCCGGATTTATGAAATAAAATGACAATGGTCATGACTTCAGACAAGCTTAAAGCTGACTTTTTCATTGTTGTTTTTTGATCAGAAATTAGAGCTTTCTCTAAAGATTCATTAAACTTTTTGCAGAAATCATCCAAGATACAAAATAATTCGGTAATATAGTCCATGAAAAAGCCTTGCTCTGAAATGTTTTGTCTTCGTAACCAAGATATTACAGATGCTAAGGCTTTTTTTTATTTATTTTTTATGTCGAACTCAGGTTATTCTAGTATAAAGTCACTCATTATCTCTTATTTAAAATCTCGGGCATGATTATGACTCATCAAATTAATGGTATTGCCTTACCCAATGAAGAGGGTTTTTTTGGTCAATATGGCGGTCAGTTTATTCCACCCGATCTGAAACAGGCCATGGATGATATTAATGTGGCCTATCAGGAAATTCGTCAGACTGAAGAATTTCAGAATGAACTGAAAGACCTGTTTGCTCATTATGTTGGTCGTCCAAGTCCACTATTTCATGCCAAACGCCTTTCTGAACAGCTCGGTGGAGCACAGATTTATTTAAAACGTGAAGATCTGAACCATACCGGCGCGCACAAGATTAATCACTGTCTGGGTGAAGCTTTACTAGCTAAATATATGGGTAAAACCAAAGTCATTGCAGAAACCGGTGCTGGTCAACATGGTGTTGCATTGGCAACCGCGTGTGCTCTTGTTGGTATTCCGTGTGAAATTCATATGGGCCAAGTGGATATCGAAAAAGAACATCCAAATGTCGTGAAAATGAAGATTCTGGGTGCCAAGCTGATTTCTGTGACTCGCGGTACAGCCACACTCAAAGATGCAGTTGACAGTGCTTTTGAAGAATATTTAAAAGACCCGAAAAACTACATCTATGCCATTGGTTCGGTGGTTGGACCGCACCCATTCCCGATGATGGTGCGTGATTTTCAGTCCATTATTGGCGATGAAATTAAAGTTCAGGCCAATGAACGTTTCGGTGCAAATCCTGATTATATCGTTGCTTGTGTGGGTGGTGGTTCTAATGCAGTGGGCGCATTCACTGCATTTTTAAATGAACCAGATGTGAAACTGGTAGGTGTTGAGCCGGCAGGTCATGGTCTGGATACTGACAAGCACTCAGCAACATTAACTTTAGGTAAGCCGAGCCAGTTACATGGTATGGCCTGTTATGTACTAGAAGATGAGCAGGGTGAACCTTTGCCAGTGCATTCAATTGCTTCTGGTCTGGATTATCCGGGTGTGGGACCACAGCATAGTTTGTTGAAAGATTTAGGCCGGGTTGAGTACACCACTGCGACCGATCAGGAGTGTCTAGATGCATTTATGACCTTATCACGTGTAGAAGGTATTGTACCTGCACTAGAAAGTTCGCATGCGGTGGCTTGGGCCATTCGTGAAGCAGGGAAACTGCCAAAAGATACCAGAATTGTGGTGAACTTATCGGGTCGTGGTGATAAAGACTCAGATTACGTCGCAGAAAAATTAGGTCTAAACTGATTTTATTCAGAATGTTCATATAAAAAAATCCCGATACACGTACCGGGATTTTTTATGCATCAGATATAAAACTTTATCTTGGTGTCACTTAAGTGATCTTCAAATGCCTTAGAGAAAGCTAGATGATGTTTTAACCTGAGATATATTGCTGTAACTGTTCAATCAATTTACGTTGGTCATCCATGGCGGCCTTGACCAAATCCCCAATTGAAATCAGACCGATCAGTTTTTCATGTTCGACCACGGGTAAGTGGCGTAGGTGGCGTTCAGTCATCAGAGATAAACAGTCTTCTACGCTAGTAGCTGTATTTACGGTAATCACTTTAGAGGTCATGATCTCATTAACAGTGGTGTCGAATGAGGTTCTTTGCATCAGCGCGATTTTACGAGTGTAATCCCGCTCTGACAAAATCCCCACCACGTTGTCTTCATGGGTTACCACAAGCGCCCCGATTCCTTTATCCGCCATCAAGGTGATGGCCTCTAAAACGGTAGAATCTGGACGGATGGTATAAATAGCTTGATGCATTTTTTCACTGAGCACCTGTGCCACATTGGTCATGCTTAATCATCCTTATTGGTCAATTTATTATTAATCCTAGAGTATGTATTCAACCTGAACATCTCTAAGTGTTTAGGTTTTAGTCTTTATAAATAGCATGTTATTTAAGCAATGTGCAGTCTTTGTTGCGAAAAAAACAGATGACGCATCTGTGCAGCAGTCAGTTTGAGTTTGGTTCCATTGGTGTTGAACAGCGCTGGCGTAACATTCAGTCGCGACAGGGTCGGCAATAACGCATTTTCAAAATCTTCAGAATTGATTTTACGTGGAATGTAATCCGGCCAATGTTGCTGGGCATAATTTTTAGCATCCAGCGGATTGAGCCAGAATGGAAAGATACAATCTTCCTGGTCACGCATCATCGCCCAGCCTTGGTGATATGCGCCCCATAGCTCGCCACAATTCATCAAAGATTTAAGCATCGTGATCTTTAACAGAAAGTTTTTGCAGATCGGATCAATTTGAATAATTTTTCGTGGTTTCATTAGAATAAAGTGCTATTGGAGTTCAGGCTCTATTCTAGGAACTTTATATGAAATTACTGTTTCAGCTTTGCAAGGATTCGTAAGAAAATATGTATTGATTGCTATTTATTGAAAAAAGGGCTGAAAAAAACGCCACCTAGGTGACGTTTCTTTATGCTTGCATGGTGGCCATGTTTTGCCAGTACTGGGCTTTGAGTGAATCTCGTTCTACACGGAAACCTTGATAATAAAGTTCTGCTAAAAAGAGCGCTGCTTTACCATGGCCTGCACGAGCGGCTTCTTCAAGCTGTTTTACCGCATCAGCAAAGTTCATTTGCGATTGAATGGTATTCACGGCATCTGCGTACAGATGTTCCAGATCGTGTTGAGAGAGTTGTTGTATCATATAAAAACTCCTTAATTTTAATTATGATTACAGGATAGACTATTTAGTCTAAATACAAATATAAATTAGTATTGTTAAACTAATATTACAAAATAATGGAAAAGTCAACTATTCGATTTTATTTGTTTACTTCAGTTATAGTTTAACTGATTAAACTATACACAACTATAAATATTATTAAGCTACATTGTAAATGGATAGCAAACAATAAGGAGAAGGCCATGATGACAAGAACTTTAGATGGTGTGAAATTTGATATGCCTCCGACTGCAGGTCAAATTATGGAACTTGCCGATTTGCATCGTAAAAAACTCGATCAAGCTATATTCAGTAAATATACCCATCTAGGCGATTATGGGCTGGCACAACGTAAAGAAGTCTACGACTTTACCCGGGCGCTGGACGAAAACCAGCGTGAGCAGTTTTATAAACTCTATAATGGTGAGCTGGTTCGCATTGCAGATGAGGATCGCTTACATCCGCCTGAAGCAGAAGCCGGTTTAAGTAAATTTGCAATTGCACTGGTATTACTTGTTGTTGCATTGGTGCTGTATTCAACAATTATTACTAGAATAATGAATTAATGCCCAAAATAGCAGGATTCAGCTCTTGTGAATATTCAGTGCGCTGACTTGAACTTATGTAACTGCGACCATACACTACCTCTAACCTGAGGTAGTGTATGTCTATAGATACAGAAAAACTAAGCCAATTTTTCAGCAGAATCAAACTGGAACAGATTTATAACAGTGTGGTTATTTTTATTATTGCGGTCATTCTACTTTTAGCCGCATTTGCTTTATATCGTCCGCTTAGCCTTTCCCAAGTCACCCAGATTCAACAACTGTCTAAACAGCAAAACCTGCCCCAAACCCAAGATATGGCACTCGCCTTGTTAGGGCAGCAGCATATCCGTCGTGGGCAGTACCTTAAATTGATGCAGGCTTATCAGCAGGAATCGCTTCGGGCACGTCAGCTTCCGCCGCTCTCTGTGGAGATGCCTTAGGCATAGGATTTGTTGGTAAGTAATAATTGGCATCCATTAAATTCTGTTCCAAACGCATTTTCAAAGCATTTTGATCCAGTTCTTTATTGACAACGACCAGGGTTAAGCGATCAGGATGAAAATGCTTGCGCACTGCATTTTGTACATCTGCCGCTGTGATTTTAGCCAAGCGTTCTGGATAACTGGATAAATAATCAGTTTGCTCACTATAAAAACCTATATTGCCTAGCTGGGCATTAATGGTGGCATTACTGCTGTAATTATTAGGAAAAGCACGTAACATGCCTGCTTTGGTTTCTTCCAGACGCTGAGTATCAATAGGTTGACTGACAAAGTTGATAAATGCTTGATGTGCGACCTGAATGCTATCTAGCAGTTGATCCTGACGCGTGGAATACTTAAAGCTGAATACGCCCGGTGCCTGACTAAAGCTCAACGAACTATAAGCGCCATAAGTAAAACCACGTTTCACCCGCAGTTCCTGCATCAATACCGCATTAAATCCGCTACCGCCAAACATGCGATTGGCGACCTCTAAAGCCAGTTTATCTTCAGTAAAGCGAGTTGGGCCTAAATGCCCAAAGGTGACATGCGCCTGAGACGAGTTATAGGGTAGATGTACCACTTCAAAACCAGATTGAGTTTCAGGTTGTGGCAATCGCACTGCTTTTTGCCCTTGGGGTAAATTACCGGCAATGCGTTCAGACAGTTCCAGTGCCTGTTTCGGGCTGAGTTTTCCAGTAATGGAAATATTCATATTTTGCGCCACCAAAAACTGATCACGAAATTTTTTCAATAATTCTGCGTTAATTTTCTTGGTACTGCCTTGGGTACCAGTGATTGGTTCTGCATAAGGGTGTTGACCATATAGGGCACGATAAAAACGGATATCCATGAGTCGGCTTGGATTTTCCTGCAGCTGTTTTTGTCCCACTTGGGTATTGCTTAAAGCCAGATTAATGCTGGATGGTTTAAATGATGCATTCTTGAGAACCTCCATCAGCATGCCCAATGCGGGTTCCAGTTTTTCCGGGTCTGAAAGCGTACGCAGACGAACCACAAACATATCCCGATAGGCTTGTACGCTGAATTGTGCTCCGGTTTGGTCAAAAACTTCCGCCACCTGATTGGCGCTATATTTGTCGGTTCCTTCACGCATCAACTTGGCTGCCATATTGGATAGACCATATAGGCCTTTGGCAATTTCCTGATCACGGGCCGAACCGGCATTAAAGGTCAGCTGGATATCTACCATGGGAAGATCTTGCGTTTCAACAAACAGCGTGCGTACTTTGTAGCGATTGTTTAGATCATGAATATAAGGCGCCTGAAAATCCCGTTGCTGATTAATATTTTTTAAGCTTTGCAGCAAAGGGATAGACTGTAACTGACTTGGATTATCATTTTGGTTAGGCTGGGGATCCAGATAGTTTTCTGCATGGGTAGCCGAGCTAAGACTTAAAATTGAAATAAGCAAAAATGAACGAAGTTGAAGCATTATAATCCCCGTTGCTGGGTGTTTTGTTCAGGAGAGAGATAAAGCGTGCTGAGATTTTCACGTACAAAATAGGCGTTTGCGACACGCTGGATATCCTGAACGCTGACACTTTCAAAGTGTTTCGGTAATTCATCCATCAGGCGATAACTCAAGCCATTGACCTCTAGATTTCCAATCATTTTGGCTTGTCCGGCAATATCATCCTGGCTATAGATCAAATTGGAAATAAAGCGGGTACTGATACGATCCACTTCCTGTTGGGTCATCGCTGTAGTTTTAAGTAAATCCACTTCATCCTGAATTGCTTGTTGTGCTTCTTGCAAAGAGATGCCCGGCGCAGGTAAGGCAGAAATACCAAACAGGCTGTCGCCGCGATTATAGGGATCATAAGAAACGCTGACAGAGGTCAGAATTTTACGATCACGTACCAATCGGTCTTGCAGGCGCGAAGAAATGCCACTGTCCAAAAGACTGCGAATAATGGTCAAGGCATAAGCATCTTGGGGGTTTTTGGCAGTGCCAAGGGATTTTACATTCCAGGTCATGTACAGATTGGGCACCTGAACATTGCTATTGATCTCCATATGGCGATAACCCAAACGCTCAAACTCCAGTACATCATTGCGTGCTGGGGTTGGACGCGCGGGAATGTCAGCAAAATATTTTTGTACCTGAGCCAAAGCAGCTTCAGATTCTACATTTCCAACAATCACCAGAATGGCATTATTCGGACTGTACCAGTCCCGAT
The DNA here is from genome assembly GCF_000369745.1 of Acinetobacter sp. CIP 64.7. GTDB lineage: Bacteria > Pseudomonadota > Gammaproteobacteria > Pseudomonadales > Moraxellaceae > Acinetobacter > Acinetobacter fasciculus. The sequence goes on from NZ_KB850179.1 coordinate 210,176, forward strand.
ACCATTTTTTGACATCATTCAACTGAATATTATTCAGAGTTTTCATGTGTCCAATCACCGGCTGGCGATAATGACTGGTCGGATAACTGATCCATTTAAACCGTTCAAAGGCTTGCGCCCGCGGATTGTCGTCGGTGCGTTGGCGCCGTTCTTCCATGACGACTTTAATTTCTGGCTCGAAGTCCTGCTGTCGAAGCAGTAAATTACTCATCCGATCAGACTCAAGTTCCAGCGCCATAGGAAAATAGGCTTTAGGATAGAGCTGATAATAATTGGTGTAATTGGTAAAGGTAGCTGCATTGATACTGCCGCCATAAATCCGGCTAAGACGGGTAAATTCATCATTCGGTACTTTATGGGTGCCTTTGAACATCATATGTTCAAGCGCATGTGATACCCCCAGAATATTTCCAGATTCATCGCTGCTGCCGACTTTGTACCAGATTTGTGTCATTACCATGGGCGCACGATGGTCTTCCCGAATAATGACTTTTAAACCATTACTTAACGTGGTTTCAAAAGTAGTCCGTGACAATTCGCTTCGGGTTTGTGCCTGAACCGAGCTAAAACTCAGGCTAAGCAAGACTGCTGCACCGAGTGGATAAAGCATCTGTTTGATCATTTGCGAGAAAGAGGAGATAGTCAAAAAGGTGATGAACACTAGATCTCCTGAAATAGGCAGTTGTATTTAGAGTTATTTTTAATAAATGTGTGCTTGAAAGCAACCGAGAGCTGTAGCTTTTTGGTATGTTTGTCCAGCATTTGCATTGCTAGCTGCAAAGCTGGCAAGTTATGGTAGAATCTGGGTTTTTAACGCAATGCTTTTCAAGGATTCGGCATGCAACAGCAATCTAATGGGCAAAACAAATTTTTGATTGATGCTGATATCGGAGATGATGATGTCACATTACCGAGCTTACCTGCGGTTAATGTGCCTATCGTAGAAACGCCAAGCGAAACCGTTGTGGTTTCTGCACCTATCGAAACAGAAACTGAAAATGAAGATTCTGCGGCGAAAGGTGGCTTCTTTAGCCGTATGAAAGTGGGTTTAACCAAAACCCGTAAAAACCTTGCCGATGGGATGGTAAATATCCTGATCGGCGGTAAAGAAATTGATGATGAATTATTAGAAGAAGTTGAAGAACAGCTTCTGGTAGCAGATATTGGCGTGGAAGCAACCAAGACCATTATCGCTAACCTGACTGAACGTACAGCACGTGGTGATTTGATCTACTCGCATTCACTGTATAAAGCGCTTCAGGAAGAGCTGGTGGCTTTATTGGCACCACGGGTAAAACCGCTACACATTGATCCGAATAAATCGCCTTATGTGATTCTGGTGGTTGGTGTAAATGGTGTTGGGAAAACTACTACTATTGGCAAGTTGGCAAAACGTCTGCAAGGTGAAGGCAAGACCGTCATGCTGGCAGCAGGCGATACTTTCCGTGCGGCTGCAACTGAACAGCTACAGATCTGGGGTGAGCGTAATAATATTGCGGTTGTTGCTCAGGGTCATGGTGCTGACTCGGCTTCAGTAATTTTCGATGCTTTTGAAAGTGCGCGTGCCAAAGGTGTAGATGTATTAATTGCAGACACAGCGGGTCGTTTGCATAACAAAGGTCATTTGATGCAGGAATTGACCAAAGTAAAACGTGTGATGCAGAAAATTGATGCCACTGCACCGCATGAAGTCATGTTGGTGGTCGATGCCGGTACTGGCCAGAATGCCATTAATCAGGTCGAGATGTTTGATGAAGCGGTGGGCTTGACGGGTCTAACCATTACCAAACTAGATGGTACTGCCAAAGGTGGGGTACTGTTTAATATCGCCAGTCGTACTCATGTACCGATTCGCTTTATTGGTGTGGGTGAAAAAATTGATGACCTGCGTCCATTCTCTGCCAAATCTTTTGTTGCTGCATTATTTGAAACTGAAAAATAAATAATGTGCAATGCTTCACATAAACTCCGCCAAGTGCGGAGTTTGTTGTTTTTGGCTGGTTTGAGTGTTGTAAAAACCGACAGTAAAACCACCACTAAATCTGCCCATCTTGATAAAGGCCTTATAATTGTAGGGGATTTTCTAAGCTGATTTGGCTTGTTTTTTGTGGGGTAGAAAATGGCATTGCTAAATAAGATTGGTCAGGTATTAACAAGCGATATAACCAAGGATTTTAAATTTTCAAGAAAAAATAAACTGAATGGTGATTTAGAACTGACTTTTGTCGATCAATTGAAAAAGCGCCGTAGTATCGATCAACTCGGTAAGCGGGTACATTATAGTCAGACTTATCTTGGCGAAATCATTCAGGAAGCAGTGCGCAGTTGCCCTTCGGCTTATGATTCTCAAACTACGCGCATTGTGGTGTTATTTGCAGATTCTCATCATCAATTCTGGGAAATTGTGAAACAGGTACAGCGTCAGCATATGCCGGCACATATTTATGAAGGAATTGAAATCAAGTTGAATCAATGTGCTGCTGCCTATGGCATGGTCTTATTTTATGAAGATCAAGCCGTGATTCAACAATTGCAAAAGAAAATGCCATTAAATAGTGAGGATTTTCCAGCATGGTCGGAACAAACTTCCGGTATGGCACAATTTGCCGTATGGACGACGCTGGCAGATTCTGGTTTGGGAGCATCCTTGCAACATTATAATCCACTGATTGATGAAAGGGTCGCAGAGCATTTTCAGATTGAAAAGAACTGGTTATTACGCGCACAACTTTGCTTTGGGTCAATTGAACAAACAGTAGCAGAAAAATTACAAAAACCGGATCAGCATCGTTTCAAAGTATTTAATTAAAAGTTTATAGAGAACTTTATATGTGACAGCATGGAAGCTGCGGATAAAATCAGATACAAATACGCTACCCAGATCTAAATCTGATTGTTCTATAAATAAAACACATTGTTATCGAAATGCACCTGTCTTGGGTGCTTAAAGCACGTAGTATGGCTTTATCGATTTATTAATAATCAAAATATACAGAGGTGGGTTCATGGCATTTTTAGATCAGATTAAACAACGCCGTAGCATTTATTCAATTGGAAAAAATGTAGATCTGGATCAAGCAGAAATTGAGAAAATCATTAAAGATGCGGTGAAGCACAGTCCGTCATCTTTTAACTCGCAAACCTCGCGTGTGGTGATTTTATTTGGTCAATCACATGATACCTTCTGGCATATTGTACGTGAAACTTTACGTGACCTTGTTTCAGCAGATGCATTTGAATCAACCAATAGCAAGATCAATGCTTTTGCAGCAGGTTATGGAACCGCTCTGTTTTATGAAGATCAGAACGTAGTGAAGTCGATGCAGGAGCAGTTTGCACTCTATGCCGATAACTTCCCGGTCTGGTCTGAGCATTCTTCCGCTATTGCACAGTTTGCAACCTGGACCGCTTTGGCAGAAAAAAATATTGGTGCTTCATTACAGCACTATAATCCAATTATTGATGAGGAAGTCGCACAAACTTTCGAGATTCCATCTCACTGGAAACTTCGTGCTCAACTGGTATTTGGGTCAATTGAAGCACCTGCAGGTGAAAAAACCTTTATGGATGATGCAGAGCGCTTTAAGACCTTTGCATAAATAGTTTTAGATTAAAAAGAAGCATGTTGGTGCTTCTTTTTTTATGTCTTAGAATTGTATTTAGATATGATGTGATATGTCTAGCCAAATAAATGCTAAGAACACAGGCTGTATCGCTCCAGCCTTTGTCATAAGATTGTCATTTAGACGCGGCATAGTGCGGCTAATTTTTAATAAACAACCAAAAATGAGTAAAGGATATGGATTTACGTATTGCGGCAACTGCAGCAGTGTTTCTGTTTAGCACACCAGTTTTTTCGGCAGTAACCGTCACAGTACCTGAAGAAATAAAAATTGTTGCCGTAAATGATCAGGAAGTGAATTCAGGTCTATTACGTTCTAATCAGACTTATAGCTTGGATGCAGGTGTAAATGCGATCAGCGTACGTTATAACGAATTTTTCCAGCATTCAGACAATTCACATGACATTTTAAAGTCAGGTGTGGTTACGGTAAAAACACCAAGCCTTAAAGATGGCGAAACTTATCGTTTAGCACTCATTCAGGCGCCTAAAGATTTTGATGCAGCGCAAAAATATAAAGATCAGCCCATTATTGGTCTATATGATGCAAAAAATCAGCTCTTAGTCCAGCAGACGGGCGGTAAAGATGCAGCGAAACCATGGTTTGGAAATCGTGTGTTGACTAAAAAAGTGGATATGACAACTCAAGCTGCGACAGCAGTTAATCAACCGGCAGCTATATATACTCAGTCAGCAGAACAGAATGATCAGCAGCTGATTCAATTATGGCAGAAGGCTTCTAAAGCTGAGCGTCAAAAATTTATGACTTGGCTCGCTGAGCAGGCAAATTAAAATATTTTGATGAAGAATCAAAAAGATCACCATTAAGGTGATCTTTTTTTTATGAGATGAGGGCTAGAAAATTAACATTTGCTTAAAATTTTCATGTGGAATTAGCTAGAAAAGCGCAAAAAAAGTGTTAAAAATAGCCTTTCAGATTAAAAAATAAACGCATGATTGGTTTTTTTGAATTTTTTTAAGAAAAGCCCTTGCGCTCGTTTTGAAACTGTATAGAATACGCAGCACACCAACGCAATGCATGAAACGAAACGTTAAGTAATTGGGTTGGAGCTTAAAACTGACGAGGTTTTAAGAAGATCATTAAGAGATTATGAAGAACAACTTGTGTGGATTTTTACTGGTTGATCGATCGAAATTATTTTCATTGATTGATGGTAGAAATTACTCGAAGTTTATTTGAGAAATATTTGTCAGAAAATTGATGAGCCAAGATTGGTGCCCTTTAAGGCACTACATAGTATTAAACTGAAGAGTTTGATCATGGCTCAGATTGAACGCTGGCGGCAGGCTTAACACATGCAAGTCGAGCGGGGAAAGGTAGCTTGCTACTTAACCTAGCGGCGGACGGGTGAGTAATGCTTAGGAATCTGCCTATTAGTGGGGGACAACATCTCGAAAGGGATGCTAATACCGCATACGTCCTACGGGAGAAAGCAGGGGACCTTCGGGCCTTGCGCTAATAGATGAGCCTAAGTCGGATTAGCTAGTTGGTGGGGTAAAGGCCTACCAAGGCGACGATCTGTAGCGGGTCTGAGAGGATGATCCGCCACACTGGGACTGAGACACGGCCCAGACTCCTACGGGAGGCAGCAGTGGGGAATATTGGACAATGGGGGGAACCCTGATCCAGCCATGCCGCGTGTGTGAAGAAGGCCTTTTGGTTGTAAAGCACTTTAAGCGAGGAGGAGGCTACCGAGATTAATACTCTTGGATAGTGGACGTTACTCGCAGAATAAGCACCGGCTAACTCTGTGCCAGCAGCCGCGGTAATACAGAGGGTGCAAGCGTTAATCGGATTTACTGGGCGTAAAGCGCGCGTAGGTGGCCAATTAAGTCAAATGTGAAATCCCCGAGCTTAACTTGGGAATTGCATTCGATACTGGTTGGCTAGAGTATGGGAGAGGATGGTAGAATTCCAGGTGTAGCGGTGAAATGCGTAGAGATCTGGAGGAATACCGATGGCGAAGGCAGCCATCTGGCCTAATACTGACACTGAGGTGCGAAAGCATGGGGAGCAAACAGGATTAGATACCCTGGTAGTCCATGCCGTAAACGATGTCTACTAGCCGTTGGGGCCTTTGAGGCTTTAGTGGCGCAGCTAACGCGATAAGTAGACCGCCTGGGGAGTACGGTCGCAAGACTAAAACTCAAATGAATTGACGGGGGCCCGCACAAGCGGTGGAGCATGTGGTTTAATTCGATGCAACGCGAAGAACCTTACCTGGTCTTGACATAGTAAGAACTTTCCAGAGATGGATTGGTGCCTTCGGGAACTTACATACAGGTGCTGCATGGCTGTCGTCAGCTCGTGTCGTGAGATGTTGGGTTAAGTCCCGCAACGAGCGCAACCCTTTTCCTTATTTGCCAGCGGGTTAAGCCGGGAACTTTAAGGATACTGCCAGTGACAAACTGGAGGAAGGCGGGGACGACGTCAAGTCATCATGGCCCTTACGACCAGGGCTACACACGTGCTACAATGGTCGGTACAAAGGGTTGCTACCTCGCGAGAGGATGCTAATCTCAAAAAGCCGATCGTAGTCCGGATTGGAGTCTGCAACTCGACTCCATGAAGTCGGAATCGCTAGTAATCGCGGATCAGAATGCCGCGGTGAATACGTTCCCGGGCCTTGTACACACCGCCCGTCACACCATGGGAGTTTGTTGCACCAGAAGTAGGTAGTCTAACCGCAAGGAGGACGCTTACCACGGTGTGGCAGATGACTGGGGTGAAGTCGTAACAAGGTAGCCGTAGGGGAACCTGCGGCTGGATCACCTCCTTAACGAAAGATTGACGATTGGTAAGAATCCACAACAAGTTGTTCTTCATACGATGTATCTGAGGGTCTGTAGCTCAGTTGGTTAGAGCACACGCTTGATAAGCGTGGGGTCACAAGTTCAAGTCTTGTCAGACCCACCACTACTGACGAAGTACGGAAAATCAGAAACATTGACTTATTGATAAGCTGGGGACTTAGCTTAGTTGGTAGAGCGCCTGCTTTGCACGCAGGAGGTCAGGAGTTCGACTCTCCTAGTCTCCACCAAATTTCAAGACAAGAAAAGCATGCTTTTCCTTGAAATTTAAGCAAGAAGCTACGCTTCGCGCAGTATGTAAGCATACAGTGATGAAGTTGTTTAGTTCCTAAGCGATCAAGTGATTAGATCCTAGAGATTAGCAAGTACAAGCGTTATGATACGCGCACTTGATAATCTCTGTGATTTATCACAGTTTCCTGACCTGACGAAGGCTGGAAAAATCATTAACAGAATATATTTGAGTTGAAATAATTTGTTCAAACTCGTTTTTAAGATCAACACTAACAGTGATTTATTACTGTGATGTGAAGATTAAGGAAATGAGTTCTAGCGAAATTAACTGAATCAAGCGTTTTGGTATATGAATCTAATTGAAGCTGTACGGTGCTTAAGTGCACAAACGCCAACTGTATGAGCGTGATGAGAGATCATCACAATCTGTTGCTTATCCTACTTGTAAGGATAAACGACTGTTTGGGGTTGTATAGTCAAGTAATTAAGTGCATGTGGTGGATGCCTTGGCAGTCAGAGGCGAAGAAAGACGTGATAGCCTGCGAAAAGCTCCGGGGAGGCGGCAAATATCCTGTGATCCGGAGATGTCTGAATGGGGAAACCCACTTACCATAAGGTAGGTATTGCAATATGAATACATAGTGTTGCAAGGCGAACGAGGGGAAGTGAAACATCTCAGTACCCTTAGGAAAAGAAATCAATTGAGATTCCCTCAGTAGCGGCGAGCGAAAGGGGAAGAGCCCATTAAGTCATATAAGTTCTAGTGGAACGCTCTGGGAAGTGCGACCGTAGACGGTGATAGTCCTGTACACGAAAGGGCTTATATGATGATGTCGAGTAGGGCGAGGCACGTGAAACCTTGTCTGAATATGGGGGGACCATCCTCCAAGGCTAAATACTCCTGACTGACCGATAGTGAACCAGTACCGTGAGGGAAAGGCGAAAAGAACCCCTGTGAGGGGAGTGAAATAGATCCTGAAACCGCATGCATACAAGCAGTGGGAGCCGGCTTAGTCCGGTGACTGCGTACCTTTTGTATAATGGGTCAGCGACTTATATTCAGTAGCGAGGTTAACCGCATAGGGGAGCCGTAGGGAAACCGAGTCTTAATAGGGCGTTTAGTTGCTGGGTATAGACCCGAAACCAGGTGATCTATCCATGAGCAGGTTGAAGGTTGGGTAACACTAACTGGAGGACCGAACCCACTGTCGTTGAAAAGCCAGGGGATGACTTGTGGATAGGGGTGAAAGGCTAATCAAACTTGGTGATAGCTGGTTCTCCCCGAAAGCTATTTAGGTAGCGCCTCGGACGAATACCATTGGGGGTAGAGCACTGTTTCGGCTAGGGGGTCATCCCGACTTACCAAACCGATGCAAACTCCGAATACCAATGAGTACTATCCGGGAGACAGACTGCGGGTGCTAACGTCCGTAGTCAAGAGGAAAACAATCCAGACCGCCAGCTAAGGCCCCAAAATTATAGTTAAGTGGGAAACGATGTGGGAAGGCATAGACAGCTAGGAGGTTGGCTTAGAAGCAGCCACCCTTTAAAGAAAGCGTAATAGCTCACTAGTCGAGTCGGCCTGCGCGGAAGATGTAACGGGGCTAAAACTATATGCCGAAGCTGCGGATGCATAATTTATTATGCGTGGTAGGGGAGCGTTCTGTAAGCCGATGAAGGTGGATTGAGAAGTCTGCTGGAGGTATCAGAAGTGCGAATGCTGACGTGAGTAACGACAATGCGAGTGAAAAACTCGCTCGCTGAAAGACCAAGGGTTCCAGTCCAACGTTAATCGGGGCTGGGTGAGTCGACCCCTAAGGCGAGGCCGAGAGGCGTAGTCGATGGGAAATTGGTTAATATTCCAATACTTCTGTGTAATGCGATGAGAGGACGGAGAAGGTTAAGTCAGCCTGGCGTTGGTTGTCCAGGTGGAAGGTTGTAGGCATGCATCTTAGGCAAATCCGGGGTGCTCTATGCTGAGAACTGATAGCAAGCTGTACTTGTACAGTGAAGTGGCTGATACCATGCTTCCAGGAAAAGTCTCTAAGCTTCAGTTACACAGGAATCGTACCCGAAACCGACACAGGTGGTCAGGTCGAGTAGACCAAAGCGCTTGAGAGAACTCTGCTGAAGGAACTAGGCAAAATGGTACCGTAACTTCGGGAGAAGGTACGCTGTTGTCGGTGATAGGACTTGCTCCTTGAGCGGGCGACAGCCTCAGAAACCAGGCCCCTGCAACTGTTTATTAAAAACATAGCACTCTGCAAACACGAAAGTGGACGTATAGGGTGTGATGCCTGCCCGGTGCTGGAAGGTTAATTGATGGGGTTAGCGTAAGCGAAGCTCTTGATCGAAGCCCCAGTAAACGGCGGCCGTAACTATAACGGTCCTAAGGTAGCGAAATTCCTTGTCGGGTAAGTTCCGACCTGCACGAATGGCATAATGATGGGGGCGCTGTCTCCAGCAGAGACTCAGTGAAATCGAATTCGCCGTGAAGATGCGGTGTACCCGCGGCTAGACGGAAAGACCCCGTGAACCTTTACTGCAGCTTGACATTGAACTTTGATCTTACTTGTGTAGGATAGGTGGGAGGCTTTGAAGTCGCGACGCTAGTTGCGATGGAGCCGTCCTTGAAATACCACCCTGGTAATATTGAGGTTCTAACTCTGTCCCGTTATCCGGGACGAGGACCATGTCTGGTGGGTAGTTTGACTGGGGCGGTCTCCTCCTAAAGAGTAACGGAGGAGTACGAAGGTGCGCTCAGCGTGGTCGGAAATCACGCGTAGAGTATAAAGGCAAAAGCGCGCTTAACTGCGAGACCCACAAGTCGAGCAGGTACGAAAGTAGGTCTTAGTGATCCGGTGGTTCTGTATGGAAGGGCCATCGCTCAACGGATAAAAGGTACTCTGGGGATAACAGGCTGATACCGCCCAAGAGTTCATATCGACGGCGGTGTTTGGCACCTCGATGTCGGCTCATCTCATCCTGGGGCTGAAGCAGGTCCCAAGGGTATGGCTGTTCGCCATTTAAAGAGGTACGCGAGCTGGGTTTAGAACGTCGTGAGACAGTTCGGTCCCTATCTACCGTGGGCGTTGGAAATTTGAGAGGATCTGCTCCTAGTACGAGAGGACCAGAGTGGACGAACCTCTGGTGTACCGGTTGTCACGCCAGTGGCATCGCCGGGTAGCTATGTTCGGAAGGGATAACCGCTGAAAGCATCTAAGCGGGAAGCCTACCTCAAGATAAGATTTCCCCGAGACTTTATGTCTCCTAAAGAGCCGTTGAAGACTACGACGTTGATAGGTTGGATGTGGAAGCATAGTGATATGTGAAGCTGACCAATACTAATTGCTCGTGAGGCTTGACTATACAACACCCAAACAGTTGTTGTATGAAGCTCGATTGATTCGATATTAAACAAAGTGACTTGATTTAGTTACGCTGAACGAACAAAATACTGCAACTCAGATATACCTGTTAATAACTCATTTGATGAAAGCTAGGCTAGCGAAGTGAAAACAACGCCAATAAGACCCAAGCAAATAGTCATAAACAGTTGTGCTGGCGACCATAGCAAGAGTGAACCACCTGATCCCTTCCCGAACTCAGAAGTGAAACCTCTTTGCGCTGATGGTAGTGTGGGGTTACCCATGTGAGAGTAAGTCATCGCCAGCTCATTATTCCAAAATCCCCCTCCGCATTAGCAGAGGGGGATTTTTTTATGCGTGGGATTTGGTCAAATAACTGTTGTTTATCTAATTTCCATAAGAATTTAATAGGTATTCATCTTTTTATAAGTAGTATTTGGGCTGCTAGAGCTGCCTAAGCTAAGTCCATAGAAGTATTGCTGATTCCTGTTGATCTTATGGGATTTTAAGCCTCGAGTGTTTAATCTAAAAGAGTTCACAGGCTGATCTTATAAATCTTAGCAAATAAAAAACCAGCGAATCGCTGGTTTTTTTATTGCAGACCATTTTAGCCAAACACGCGCATTATAACTGTAATTAATACTTCCCAAATAAGCTTTCATAGCAGCAATTTCAACAAGCACTATCTAATAATTACCATTTATCAGAAGTTTAAATAAAATAGCCTAAGTATGATTAAATTGATTCTCTTTATTCAGTCATTAGAGAGAGTCTTTTAGCATTTTTTTATGCTGTTTTACTTGTTTGGCATAACGTTTACCTTGTTTACGCATTTTACGATTATTTTCATAACCCGATGGACCTACATTATAATAGGCAAGCGCTTTCTGCCAGTCACCGGATGATTGATTATATTTAGAAAGAATATAAGTCCCACATTGAATATTACTGCTTTCATTGTATAAATCACCTGGGCAAGTTTGTTGCCAGTATCTCGGAATCACTTGCATCAAGCCTACTGCACCTGCTGGCGAAGTTGCTTGGCTACGATAAGTAGATTCCTGACGAATCACAGCCGCCACCAGAAGCGGATCTACACCCTGATTTTGTGCATGTTGAACAATTAAAGGTGAAACACGATTAGCTGTACTGGATGGGGTGGAATAAGCAGTTTGAATGCCTTTAGACAGCTTAGCTGCGCGTTTTTCTATCGAGCCTCCGCCCAAGGATGAGCAACCCGCAAAAAGAAAAGTGCTCAATAAAATAGAAGAAAATTTAAAAGAATGAGAATGAAATAGTGAACGTTTAGATTTAATTGGATTGAATAAATAAGAAAAAAACAAACTGTGGATTCCATGCCTGAATAAACGTATTTCGATGTTAGGCAGCCTATATACAAGAGTCAAGCTTGCTGCTGATGAAAGCACTTTATTACTATACAAATTTTATCTATCTACTAAAAAATCTCTAAATTGAAAGGGTTTTTAGCATCCAGATTTCACAGGCATCACTATGTCCGGTATTGCCTTCAGGATAATCAAGATGCTGAAAACCTAATTTTTCATAGAGTTTCACCGCTTGCCAAAGCGCTTTAGTTGTTTCTAGATAGACTGAATTAATCTGATGAGTCTGTGCAAATTCACAGGATAATTCTAAAATTTTCTTGGCAAAACCTTGCTGACGAATTTCAGGTAAAAAGTACATTTTCTGAATTTCTAAAATAGTTGCATCACCTTTTAATGGCGCAATTCCACCACCACCGTAAATTTTATTTTGTTGATCCACAACAACCCAGTAAGCTGATTTCGGTTGCTGATAAACTTGATACAGTTTATCTAGAATAGAATCGCCTACTGCGAAACCAGATTCTGCTGCCAGCCCAAACTCTTGGGAAACACGACGAATAATGCTTGCAATTTGGGCATTATCTTCAGGCTGAATAGGACGAATAGAGTACATATAGAACTGATTTTATTTTGAAAAAACGATGAATTTTTATAACCTTAAATCCTTAAAAAAGCCATCGTTTATTCAATTTAGATAAGTTTAATTCACTATTTGATGAGCAATCACTATTTTAATTCGCTTGATGATTTTCCCAACTCCCGACGGGCAATAATGAGTTGCTGAATTTGCTGGGTGCCTTCAAAGATATCCAAAATCTTGGAATCACGCGCCCATTTTTCCAAAAGTTCAGTTTCGTTATAACCAATGGCTGCTGCCAGTTCGACACATTTTAAGGTGATTTCATTACCGATCCGACCGGCCTTGGCTTTGGCAATAGAGGCTTCACGTGAATTGGGTTTGCGATTATCGGCCATCCAGGCGGCTTTCAGCATCAGCAAGCGTGCTGCTTCCCATTCAGCTTCCATATGATAGATTTGTGCTGCGATATTAGAGCTTTGTAAATACGGTGTGGCATAAGTGGAGTCCAGCTGATCCTTAAAAATCTCCTTGATGCGTTCCAGCGAGGCTTTCGCACAACCAATCGCCATGGCGGCGACCAGCGGGCGAGTATTATCAAAGGTTTCCATCACGCCAGCAAAGCCTTTAGCAACATCGATTTCTGCATGACCGAGCAGGTTTGCTGCAGGTACTCGACAGTTGATAAAGCTAATCGTGGCAGTATCGGATGATTTAATCCCTAATTTATGTTCCAGTCGTTCAACCTTCATTCCTGGAGTACCTTTGGTCACCACAAATGATTTAATGGCTGATCGTCCCAGCTTTTTATCCAGAGTGGCCCAAACGACCACTGCATCAGCACGATCTCCGGATGTTACAAAAATCTTCTCACCATTCAGAATATAGTCATCACCGTCTTTAGTCGCAGTGGTACGAATCGCCGCAGAGTCTGAACCACAGCCTGACTCGGTAATCGCCATGGCTGCCCAAGTCCCGTGAAAACGCTGTAATTGTTCCTTATTGGCAACGGCTGCAATGGCTGAGTTTCCTAATCCTTGACGTGGCATCGAAAGTAATAAACCAGTATCGCCATAACACATTTCAATAATGCTCAGGGCGGTAGACATATTAATGCCATTTTTATTGCTGCTGTCTGCATCGCCACGTTTATTGACTGCTGCACCTGCATTCATGCCTTCACTACCTTGGTTCATGCCATCCACGACTGAAGCGAGCATGTCTAGCTCTATCGGATAAGCGTGTTCAGCCTTGTCATATTTACGTGAAATAGGGCGCAAAACATTGAGGGCAACTTCATGTGCTTGATCAATCAAAAGCTTGAATTTTTTTGGAGTTTGTAGATTCATTATTGTTCTTCTTTATGTTTTGATCAGGCATGCAAGCCAGAATGGAGAATGGCAGTGGCTCTCAGGTCTCTATACCAGCGTTCTACCGGATGTTCTTTGGTGAAACCATGACCACCCAAAATCTGTACACCATCGGTGCCGATTTTCATGGATTTTTCTGCGCAGAGCAGACGGGCCAGATAGGCTTCACGATGAAAGTTTTGTCCCGATTCAGCCAGACTAGCGGCATTCAAGATCAACACTTGCATTGCGTCAATTTCAATGGCCATATCGGCAATCATAAAGGCGACACTCTGACGATGGGAAATCGGTTCGCCAAAAGCGATACGTTCATTGGCGTATTGCACACAATATTTCTTAATGGCTTCACAGGTACCTACTGCCATTGCACACCACATCAAATTGCCCAAATCTACGAATGCACGATAATCAAAATCTTCATCTCCCAGACGCTGTGCTGGAGTATTTTCAAATTTGAGCGTGACTGTTTCTGTTGCCTTTAAACCCATAGCAGGCGACTTTTTCGCAGTGATGGTGCTGTCGCGTTGCACCACAAAGACCTCAGCTCTGCCATCCAGATCAGCACTGACCAGATACAGATCGGCACTTTCTCCCAAGAGCACTAAGGTCTTTTCACCCCGAATCAGATAATGTCCCTGATGTGCAACAGCCTTGGTTTTAAGTTGCTCCGGGTTAAACGCTGCTGTTTCTTCCTGCACCGCAAAGGTAGCCTTTAATTCAGGATTTTCTGCGAAAGTGCCCAGATATTCTGCCTGAATTTGCTCTGAGCCCCAGCGGGTAATGGCGTTAATGACACTAAAAGTCGAAAGTAAGCCAGCGGTCAGGCTGAAATCTCCTTGTGCCAAATGTTGAGCGATTAAAATATTGCTGACAATATCCTGTTCTGATGCAACGCCCCCCAATGCTTCAGGCAGGGCATAGAAATTCAGACCTAAATCAGTGCTGTATTGCCAGAGTTCATGGGGAAATAATTCATGCTGATCTGCATCATGCGCCAAGGGATACAGCACCTCTTGGGCAAATTGCTGCATGGCATCACAGGTCATTTGCTGTTCTTCAGTCAGGTTTAGATCAAATAAGGATTTAGACTGATGCGGCAGACGCTGTTTTTGAATCTTCTGGCCAGATTTCAGGATTTTCTGGGTTTGACTCAGGGTTTTGAATCCTACTTTTGAACTTTGATAAAGTGATTTTTCTACAAATTTCCGAAGCTTTAACTGGTCTAATACTTCGCTACCCGCGATTTTGGTCAGTATGGACAAGCCAAATCCTTGGGCTTTATTCACCATATTATTCATTCTGATTATCCTAAAGGTGTTGTCACGTTATTTTTTTTAATACTGACATGCACTCAGAGATAAAACCATGTCATCCCTGACACGAATGATTGACAATTTTTAGGTTTCGGGGATTGAAGAAATGGAGGAATAAATTAATGAAAAATAAAAGAAAGATAAAAATATAAAAATATAAAAAATCGGGTGGTGTTTCAAAAAGTATGCTGGCGTTAAACAAATCCGTTATTAAGGTAAAAGAAAGTCAAATCAAAGGCTTTAAAATGATTTTCGAGCTTTTTAGAAAAGTTGCAACTTCTCCTAAATCCACGCCTGATTCGATGACGAATTCTACAATTGTTACCTTCAATACCGACGGTAAAAAACTTACCGATCACTTGCTTGCAACATTGAAATGCTGTGATAAAACTATCCCAATGATCACTCGCAATTCGAGCATATTGAACCCCAAGCTTTTTAAGTCTAGCTTTAAGACGTTGAACCGTTGCTAAATCCCGCTTACCCCAAACATAAGCAACAATTTCTCCAGATTCTCGATGGTAGGCATAAATAAGCCATTGTTTATTTTTCTTATTCCCTACAAAAGTCCAAA
Organism: Acinetobacter sp. CIP 64.7; assembly: GCF_000369745.1. Taxonomy (GTDB): domain Bacteria; phylum Pseudomonadota; class Gammaproteobacteria; order Pseudomonadales; family Moraxellaceae; genus Acinetobacter; species Acinetobacter fasciculus. Next base: position 225,412 of record NZ_KB850179.1, read on the forward strand.
GTTCATCGACTTCAAGACATTCGTAGTGGCTTTGTTTAGGCTGAATCTGATAGATCGATTCACTTAAGGTTCGTAATACCTTGCCAATGCTGATACGCTCGACTTCAGCAATATCTCTTACACCGCTTCCTCTGACCATTAAATGTAATATCTTGCCGGTAATACCTGAGTTACATCCTTGATAGCTTAATGCATGATCACCAATAAATTGACGTTTGCAATCTTTGCACTGATGGTTTTGTTTCCCATCTACTTTGATGCCATTTCTCTTTATATTGTTACTTAGACAGGTAGGACATTTGATTTGTAGCGTTATTTTCATACCTCTATTTTATCAAAAGCCATATTGTTTTTTTCAGCATACTTTTTGAAACACCACCAAAAATCGAATATGTCTAAAAATTGACCCGAATGACAAAATCATCCGGGTCTTTTTGATGCAGGTTTTATTTTAAGAGAGATGATGTTTAATCATGGCACGCACATTGGTTTTGGCATCAATTACGGTCATAAAAGTATAGGCACCAATAAATTTACGGCTAATAAACATAAATTCTTTGGGTGGAACACTGAAATAACGTGAAGCCATAGATCTCGACGCCTGTTGCATCACACGGCTATGCAGCTGGCTTTTTTTCCAGTCATAGCGATTATGTTCATCCATGATGCCGGCTGGCAATTCCTGATTATTTAGCGGTGAACTAAACGCTTCGGTGGCCAGTAAAAAGACTTTGGCCATATCCGGTTTGATGCTTTGCGGAATCGAATCAAAAAACTCATAACCGGTCATCGCCTTGACCATCATATCCGAGTCATGATGATAGCCTGCCTGAATCAGGTTACGCGCAACACTGAGCAGATGCTGGTCAAACTGACGGATCGCGCCAAAGTCGAGCAGAATGATCTTGTCGTGCACATCTGTACCATTGCCCAGACGAACCAGATAATTACCAAAGTTCGGATCGGTTTGCATCTCGCCCCATTCGAAAATTTCACGTATTGCAATTTCCAGAGAGGCTTCCCCTAACTGGTTGCGGCGTTCTTGGGGCAGGGACAACATCACCGGGCTGTTGATCGGCACACCACGTTCAAAGGTCATGCACAGCACACGATCAGAGCAATATTCATTAATAATGGTCGGGACGATATAGCGAGGATCATCTTTTAAACGGGCAGCAAAACGACGCGTGGTATCTGCTTCAATCTGATAATTTACTTCACGATGCATCATCTCACGGACTTCATCGAACCATTGGTCGAATTCGCGGGTCTGCGGTACGATACGGGTCAATTTCAGCATGTTTTTAAACAGGCTCATATCCGAATCAATGGCTTCTGCCACACCCGGATACTGAATTTTTAACACCAGTTCCATGCCATCAGATTTTCGGGTAGCGCGATGTACCTGTGCCAAAGAAGCTGTGCCCAAAGGTTCATGATCAATGGTGAGATCGTCGAGTTTTGAACCGAGTTGTTGCTGTAACTGGGCCTTGATGGCTGGCCATGCCAATGCCACCGTCTGATTGTTCAGGGTATTTAGAGCTTGAGTGACTTCTTCTGGCAGAAAATGCTCACCGTACAGCGCCATCATCTGGCCAATTTTAACGATAGACCCTTTCAGCTTGCCAATTTCTGCTACCAGATAATCGGCCTGTTCTTTCATGGCTTTTTTACGTTTTTTTTCTTTTTCTTCTTCACTTGAGAACATGGAGCTTGCACTAGAAGCCGCCCAACGCGTGCCTGCCAGCAAGGATGCCTTTGCGATCGATAAGCGTCGATCCATAGAGGAGGTTTTCAGTTGTTTAAGCTTATCGTTCTGATCTGACATGTAAACTCGATCCTTTCATCATCAGCATGAAGCAGAATAAATCATTGTAAGGGATAGTAGCGTTTCTGCACGTATTAAAAAAGTTTAAGCCGCTGAATTCATAGTAAAAGCTAGGCAAGCTTTCATTTATTCACCAACTTGTATCAGTTTAGACAGGGCATTATGCCATTTGAAATTGGATTTTTAATTCGGATCGTTGTTGTAACTGTTGTTTATTTGTTTGAATATGTTGATGAATCAGGCGCTGTACGCTGTCATGCATGAAGCCCAAAGCATAGCCTTTTACAATCACAATACTTGGCAAGCCAAAAAACAGATATTTAGCATCGTCCAATGTCGCATTGGTAAATACGCCATGTTGCATTAAGGTCGACTGCAAAAATACCTTTTCTTGCTGCACCTGACTGGAGGCTTTATCATTCCAGTAATTCTGGCGCATCGCCATAAGATTATTGTGCTTATAGCTCATAGATCTGGGCTCATTTGAAGATTGAATGCGGATTATATGTGGGTCATGTGCCAATTTTCAATTGTGCAACTGTTTAATCTTTCATTCCGAGAAAGGCATAGGATTTTTGTCTGGACTGCGTTAATATCAGTGGATAATTTAAACAATATTGATTGTTAAACATTTATTGGGATTGTACCGGTTTCGGTCAAGGGGAAGTTATGCGTCTTGCATGGTTTTTAGTTGCAATTTTTGCGGGTACTGCGGTTCAGACACAGGCTGCTGTTGGGTATTCCAAGGAATATACACAGTGCATGAATTTTAGTTATGGTAATACACCCAAAGCGGAAAAATGCCTGGAAAAAGAGCTGAAAGTTCACAATAAACGTCTGAAGAAAAACTATAAAACTTATCTTAAATTGAATCCGAACCAGACCGCCGCCATTCGCAGTCAGCATGTATTGTGGGAGCGTAAACTGTCCCAGCAATGTAACTTTAGAATGTCAGGAAAATATGCCAAGCAGCAACAGGGTCAATGTATGCTGGCTTTGATCATGGATCAGGCTAATCTTTATCAATCTCGTTCTTATGCGTCCGGTTTTCGATAAGTCGTCATACCATTAACATGGATATTTAACAAAAACACCTCTGAATAAAGTAAACATTTATCTGCATAATCGCTCACAAAAACAGGAGTTTTATAATTTTTGTGAGCGTAGAGAATTCGTGTTTTTCATGCTTTTAGCATTATAAAAGCAGGCAAAACAAGGTATCATAAGGCGTTTAAAAAAATGACCTTGGAGACGCCTTAAGTGGATCGACCGACTATTAGCCCTGAACATATGCAGGAAGCCGCTGAAAATTTAACCACCATTCGTGATTTTATTCGTTTTGGTGTGACAGCATTACGTCAATACGATGCACATTTGGGCCAAGGCACAGAAGATTATTTTGCTGAAAGTTCAGCGCTAGTGCTGCAAACCCTGTCGCTAGAATGGAAAGCGGACGCTGAAATTTTAGATGCCAAATTATTACCAAGTGAAAAAGCCGAATTTTTAAGTCTGCTGGAACGCCGTATTAATGAAAAAGTACCAACTTCATATTTATTGAACCTGGCTTACTTCGACGGTAAACCTTATTACGTTGATGAGCGCGTGCTAATCCCTCGTTCACCGATTGCTGAACTGATTCAGAACCGTTTTGCCCCGTATTTCCTGGGCGAACATGGTCAAATGGGTGAGGCAGTCAACAACTTGCCGGAAAACCCGAATCCAAAGACGCCTCAACGTATTCTAGATATGTGTACCGGTTCAGGCTGTATCGCGATTGCCTTGGCTTATGCTTTCCCTGAAGCGGAAGTGGATGCGACTGATATTTCCAAAGAAGCCTTAGAAGTTGCGCAAATCAATACTGAGCATCATGACAAGCAATATCAGATCGCTTTGCTTGAATCAGATCTGTTTGAAAAAATTCCAGCCGAAAATCAATACGATTTAATCGTATCTAATCCGCCGTATGTCGATGCGGAAGATATGGCGGATTTGCCTGAGGAATTCCATCATGAGCCTGAGCTTGCGCTTGCTGCAGGTCAGGATGGTCTGGATCTGGTACGTAAAATGCTGGCTCAAGCTGCAGATTATCTGACTGAGAATGGCCTGATCGTGATCGAAGTGGGTAACTCAGAATGGGCAATGCGCCAAAACTTCAATTCGGTTGATTTCTACTGGTTGCAATTCCAGAAAGGTGGTACGGGTATCTTTGCATTGACTGCAGAGCAATGCCGTACCTACCGCGATTTATTTATTCAGTCTATTGCATAAGGAGTCGTTTGACATGGCAGGTAATAGTATAGGGCAACTGTTCCGTGTAACGACTTGTGGTGAATCTCATGGTGTTGGCCTGATGGCCATCATCGATGGGGTTCCACCCGGCATTGAGCTGACTGAAGCTGATTTGCAAAAGGATCTGGACCGCCGTAAGCCGGGTACATCGAAATTTGCAACCCAGCGTAAAGAACCCGATGAAGTAGAAATTATTTCCGGTGTGTTTGAGGGTAAAACCACGGGTACTTCAATTGGTTTGTTAATTCGTAATACGGATCAAAAATCGAAAGACTACGGCAATATCGCACAAACTTTCCGCCCGGGTCATGCTGACTATACCTATACCCAAAAGTATGGTTTCCGTGACTACCGTGGCGGTGGTCGTTCAAGCGCACGCGAAACCGCAATGCGTGTTGCAGCGGGTGCAATTGCCAAGAAATTCCTTTTCGAGAAATTTGGCATTGAGATTCGTGGTCATGTAACCCAGATCGGCACCGAAAAAACAGAGAAGCTGGACTGGAATGAAGTTCTAAACAATCCGTTTTTCTGTGGCGATGTGGATGCAGTACCACGTTTTGAAGCGCTAGTGACGTCTTTGCGTGAGCAAGGTACCAGTTGTGGCGCTAAACTCGAGATCATTGCATCTAAAGTGCCAGTGGGTTGGGGCGAGCCAGTCTTTGATCGTCTAGATGCTGACATTGCGCATGCCATGATGTCGATTAATGCCGTTAAAGGTGTCGAAATCGGTGATGGTTTTGGTGTCGCTGAACAGTTTGGTCATGAAAGCCGTGATGAACTCACCACAGAAGGCTTCCTGGCCAATCATGCTGGCGGTATTTTAGGTGGTATTTCTAGCGGTCAAGACATCCGTGTTGCGATTGCGTTGAAACCGACTGCATCTATCACCACGCCAGGTAAAACCATCAATATTGATCGTGAAGATACTGATGTGTTGACCAAAGGTCGTCATGATCCTTGCGTAGGTGTGCGTGCAACCCCGATTGCTGAAGCGATGCTGGCGATTGTGCTGATGGATCACTTCATGCGTCACCGTGCGCAAAATGCCGATGTTGTTGCGCCATTTGCACCGATTGAACCTAAATAATTTGCTTTAACTTTAAAGTGAAATTGTTTTAAAGTCAGACTCCGGTCTGACTTTTTTTATTTATAAAATGAATCACTATAAAAATATACGATTGGCGAGCAAGGCTGATGTTCAGCAACTTACTATGCTGATTAATACAGCTTATCGTACTCGGGGTGGATGGACCACAGAAGAAGGAATGATCCAGGGTGATCGTATTCAAGAAAAACAGTTATATGACTTGCTCAATTTAGAAAATTTTCAGCTCTTTGTGTTGGAAATTGATAATAAGCTTCTTGGTTGTATTGGCGTGAGCTTAGGACAGCAAGTAGCAGAGATTGAAAGCTTTGCTGTTGCACCTGCTGAGCAAAACTCGGGTTATGGCAAGCAATTATTGGACTTTGCCGAATCCCATATTTTCAAAATATTTAAAAAGAAAGTGATTCAGATGTCAGTATTAAATGTCCGTATTGAACTGCTGGCATATTATCAGCGCCGTGGCTATCAGCTGACCGAAAAGATTGAAGCATATCCACTGGGTCAAAATGTCGGAGAACCGTTGATTCCGTTACATTTGCTGATTTTAGAAAAAATCAGCAAATCAATATGATTAGTTGATGAAAATTCAAGCTTTTTACTGCTTAAATTGAGTAGTGGGAAAGCTCCTGAACATGCTAAGTTTTCTGTTCAGTCTAAGTGACTTAAGATTAGGCAGAAAACAGACCAGGATGTCATATGCTGCATATTATTTTAACTTCTTTATTTCCTCTCATCGGACTGATCAGCTTTGGCTATTTACTTAAGCGCAGGCAATGGTTGAGTGATGATTTTTGGCGAGGCGCAGAAAAGTTAAATTATTATGCACTGTTTCCGGTGATGCTGTTTTTAAATCTGGCCACTGCCAAGATTCAAATGGATGTCATTCAGGATGTAGTACTGGTCGTATTTAGCATCATGGCTGTGGTCAGTATTGCGCTGTATATCTTGCGCCAAATTTACCGAATTTCCTATGCGCGTTTCGGCGTCTATGTTCAAGGTTTACTGCGCTTTAATACCTATATTGGCCTTGCTGCTGTCAGCGCCTTATTTCAGCAGCAGGGTATGACTATTTTCGCTGTGATCATGGTGCTGTGTATTCCTTTGGTGAATATCTTGTCAGTGCTGGCATTTACCCGTAGCCACGATATGCAGCTGAAAAAAATCGTCCTGGATTTGTCTAAAAATCCATTAATTTTAGGCTGTATAGTGGGTGGTTTATTTAATCTTTCCGGTTTGTCACTCTGGACTGGAACAGAGCAGTTCCTTAAACAGATTGCACTGTGCAGTTTGCCGCTCGGTTTGATGTGTGTGGGAGCAGCCTTACAGTTTCAGGGTTTTCAGCGTGATGTATTGCCACTCAGCCTGATAACCTTTGGTCGCCTGTTCGGAATGCCGCTGATTGCATTTTTAGTGTGTAAAATTTTCCAGATTGATGCATTAACTACTCAGGTATTGGTCTTGTTCTTTGCACTTCCTACCGCCTCAGCTTCGTATGTCTTAACCCGGGTGTATGGTGGCGATAGTGAGTTAATGGCTAGTATTATCAGTGTACAAACAGTGGTCGCAGCAGGAAGCTTAGTACTGATGCTTTCTTGGATTATCTAAAATTCTAGAATAAATGATAAAAGTCTAAATTTTGCTTTGGATGACATATACTTTGAATTATTAAAATAGCCTAAGCAAATGTTGAGTTCTATTTAAGCGCCAAAATTAAATAAGTTCTGGAATTTTATAAAGGGTAGAACTTACTCGTTTTACTTACGGCAGCAAAATCTAAAAATTTAATATCTAGGCAATATCCTCTATCACACATGTATACTGTTAATTAAAAAAAAGAATCATGGATAAATTCACGTGAATTAACATAAATAAAAACTGTGTTTCTCCTAAAAATGGTATATAAATTGCTCATGATAATAAAACATTATTGCAGGAGAGAAATGCTTCTGCATTCGCCGAAGGAGCAAGTTCCCAGGAAACTCTCAGGCAAAAGGACTGTGATAATGGATAAAAACTCTGGAGAGAAGTGTTCAATCACTCACCGAAGGGGAAGGTGGCCGCATTGATGTGCAATGTATCTACCGAAGCTCTCAGGTACACATGACAGATGGGAAAAGACATCAATATAATCAAGGAGGTGTCTATGCGTCATGTCGTGGTGATTGGGGCCGGTATTACCGGAGTAACCACAGCTTATGAGCTGGCACAATCAGGCTATCAAGTGACTGTGGTTGATCGGCATCTTTATCCGGCAATGGAAACATCCTTTGCCAATGGCGGCCAGCTTTCTGCCTGTAATGCCGAAGTATGGAACCAGAAAGCCACGGTACTCAAAGGCATCAAATGGATGTCACAAAAAACCGCACCACTTTTGCTCAATCCTTCTTTCAGTGTGCATAAATACAGCTGGCTCATGGAATTTCTGGGCAATATCAAACATTATGAAGCCAATACCCGAGAGACTGTACGGCTGGCTTTACTGGCAAGAGCACGCTTATTTGAAATTGCCGAAACAGAAAATATTGATTTCAATTTAGAAAAACGTGGAATTTTACATTTTTATCATAACAAGACAGATTATGATGTTGCGATCAAAGTCAATGATCTGTTGTGTAGCGGTGGTCTGGAGCGCAATGCCATTTCCAATGCAGAAATCAAGCAGATCGAACCTGCATTAACTGGCGATTATTATGCAGGATTTTACTGTCAGAGCGATGCCACCGGGGATATTCATAAATTTAGTACCGGTTTGGCCAAAGCCTGTATGCAAAAAGGCGTGAAATTTGAGTTTGGTCAAGATGTTTTTGTTGTTGATCATCAGGCTCAGAATATTCGGGTTAAATGCAAACCTAGTACTGAAAATGTCCATTCCTCTCCAGAGGATGTTCTGGAAATTAATGCAGATGCCATTGTGGTCTGTGCAGGGGTTGGCAGCTATCAATTGGCTGAAATACTTGGTGAACGAGTCAATGTCTATCCAGTCAAAGGCTACTCGATTACCGTGCAACTGAATGATGAGCAGAGCCAGAACAACGCACCTTGGGTCAGTCTGCTAGATGAAAGTGCGAAAATTGTCTTGTCACGCCTAGGCAAGGATCGTTTACGTGTTGCAGGAACAGCCGAGTTTAATGGCTATAACCGGGATATTCGTGCTGACCGAATTCAACCTTTAATTGACTGGACCAATCGTAATTTTGACCTGTGTACTGAGCATGTTGTTCCGTGGGCAGGCTTACGCCCCATGATGCCAAATATGATGCCTGTGGTACGCCGTGGCAAACATGAGCGGGTCTTTTACAATACCGGACATGGTCATCTGGGCTGGACTTTATCAGCTGCAACGGCTGCGATGATTAGTCAGGAAATTGCGCAATACTATCCAGCTTAAATTGATAGCCCGCTTGCGGGCTATTTTTTACATCAAAGATATCATTTTATATAACAATAAATTTTAATATTTTTAAATTAAATCAATCATATAGTCGATAAATACCGGTAAATCGTTCACAGCCTTTCTGCTGGCTACTGACCGCTAAAATGGCTTTACTATAGTTAAACTCATAGCGGCAGTCATTTTCATTATCGGTGATCTGGTTTTTTGTCTCAGGCGTGGTATAGGCTAAAAAAGGAACGGTCTGCTTCTCGGTCCGGTTATTTGGATTACGATATGCCAGGCCTTCAATCTTGATCCGGTCTTTGGTCAGTTGATGAATCTTGAGATGCACGGGCTGCTTGGCGATTTGTCCCTGTTCAAACTTAATATAATGCTGGGTCAGACTTTGATTCAGTGAAATATAGACATTTAAATCATCTAAACGCCATTCAAACTGCTGTTTAAAACAGTCTAGCGTTTTGCATTGCTGTAAGCGGGTCGCCCATAGTTGTTGGCTATCTTGTAATAAACGCACAGGTGCATCAGTAATCAGAAAAGCAGTAAAGTATTGGTCTGTGAGTTTTTCACGAGATTCAGCCAGCGATGCTGAGCAGACTTTATTCATGGCAGCCGTTTTTTTGCTGTCATCGCTACAATCCATTGTGATCGCTGAGCTACCCGTAGAAATCGTCCCCAGACCGAGCATCAGGCCAATTATTTTCAACATATTTATATCAGTTTTCAGTAGCATGATCGCTTATACTTTCACTGTGTTACGCTTGGTCTAACTATAGCGAAATAGAAAGCAAGTGTACAAGATTTCAATGGGCTATTTCTAAAGGATGTATAAGGTGATCGCACAAATTCGTATTGGCCAGGGGCTGGATGTGCATGCATTTGAAGAAGGTGATTTTGTCACTCTGGCAGGCATTCAAATTCCGCATACTCACGGTCTGAAAGCACATTCGGATGGTGATGTAGTGCTGCATGCACTCTGTGATGCTTTGTTGGGTGCTTTGGCGCTCGGAGATATTGGCCAGCATTTCCCAGATACAGATCCTGAGTTTAAAGGTGCAGATAGTCGGGTATTACTCAAGCATGTTTATCAGCTAATTCTGGATCGTGGTTATCACCTGAATAATGCCGATATTACCGTGGCCTGTGAACGTCCAAAACTGGCGAAACACAATTTGGCCATGCGTCAAAGTATTGCAGATGTCTTGGATATTGATGTGACTCAAATCAGTATTAAAGCCACCACCACTGAACAGTTAGGTTTTACCGGTCGTCAGGAAGGCATTATGTCGATGGCAACCGTGTTATTGAGCCATAGTAAATAAAATCAGGCAAAATAATTTGGATTAATTAAGGAAAGTTCCAGTTCCTGCGTTGCTTTACGGCCTTGTAACTGTAGGGCAACTGCATGCATTAAACCAGTCCAGGTTTCATTTGGTTCCCAGATCTGATGCAAGTATTCTTGTGCTGTAGGTAGATCCATATCCATATAGTACTGACGATATAAGTACATCAGACAGCTGACATGGTAGTTTTGCGAACAATGTACCCAGACCATTTGCTCTTTTACCAGATGATCGATCAGATCCAGTACCAGCAGGCATTGATTGTCTGAAGGGGTTTCCCAGGAAATCGGAACCTGAATATAGTTCAGTCCCAGCTCAAGGCAAATTTTATCTTCATGCGGCAGATACTGTTCGCTATCGGTCAACGCCACATTGATGACTGTAGATACACCGTATTCTTTCATCAGCTGTAATTGGGTAGTGGTCGGTTGACCGGAGCTAAACAGATGTTCGTGTATGAACTGAAAATTCTCAATCTGGCTTAATGCCGTTTCAATATCATTCATCAGATAAATTTTCCTTGTTCTAGAAATGCAAACGCCATCTTGGCGATGGCGTTGGTCAGATCATTTAACGATTAGGTAAAATGTCTTTCAATGCCTCATGCATGTCGAGTAAAACTTTTTCAGTCGTTTCCCAGTCGATACAGCCATCCGTAACGGATTGACCGTATTCCATATCATTCAGGTTCGCCGGAATGTCCTGACGACCACCCTTAAGATGACTTTCTACCATAATACCAACAATTGACTTGTTTCCATCAAGAATTTGTTCGGAAATGTTTTTAAGTACAAGTGGTTGCAGGTACGGGTCTTTGTTAGAGTTGGCGTGGCTGGCATCAATCATGATCTTGGTGCTGACTTTGGCCTTGGCTAGAGCAGCTTCTGCATCGGCAACCGAGCCTGCATCGTAGTTCGGCTTGCCATTACCGCCACGCAGTACCACGTGAGCATAAGGATTGCCTGAAGTGCGAATCACAGCCACCTGGCCTTGATCATTCAGACCGAGGAAGCTGTGACCATGTTTCACAGATTGCATCGCATTGGTCGCGACCGTTAAACCGCCATCAGTACCATTTTTAAAGCCGACTGGTGAAGAAAGACCAGAAGACATTTCACGATGGGTCTGGCTTTCTGTGGTACGTGCACCAATTGCTGACCATGAAATCAGGTCTTGGTAATACTGTGGCGAGTTTGGATCAAGTGCTTCAGTGGCACATGGCAAGCCCATTTCATTCAGTTCAAGTAATAGCTTGCGACCGATACGCAGACCTTTTTCAATATTGAATGAATCATTCATGTCTGGGTCATTGATCAGGCCTTTCCAGCCTACGGTAGTCCGTGGTTTTTCAAAATAAACCCGCATCACGATGTATAAGCTGTCTTTAACTTTTTCGCTCAGTACTTTTAAGCGTTCAGCATATTCATGCGCCGCCGCCGGATCATGGATAGAACAAGGGCCAATTACAACGAACAGGCGTTTGTCTTCACCATCCAGAATTTTACGAATCGTTTCACGACCATGCAGTACGGTTTGATAAGCAGTTTCAGTCAACGGTAACTCTGCTTTAAGCTCAGCAGGGGTTACAAGAGGAATCATGCTGTGGATATTCACGTCATCAATATCTGATGCTGAAATAGGATTTGACTGTTGTGTATTCATTGCCGTCACTGGTTCGATCATACAAAAGGTTGTTTAATAGCCCGAATATAACATGAATGATGCGTCACTTTGTTATAAAAAAGATGAATACTTCTTTGAAAAAAAAGTGATGAATCGGATAGTTAACTTAAACGGACGGGGAATTTTGGCTCACAATTATCATTGCTGTTTCAGCAGGTTGAGCCGGTTTTGATTTCACAGGATTAATCATGAAATTCACACCCAGCGCAAACAGGGTAATGCCTAAAATTTTGCGGATCAGTTTTTCTGGCATACGTGAACTGAGTAAAGTGCCGACAATAATCGCTGGAATAGATCCCACCAATAACCACATGAGCAGCATGAAATCGACATTGCCTGAAGACATATGACCCAGCCCTGCAACCAGGGTCAGTAACACTGCATGCACAACATCTGAGCCAATGATACGAATCATCGGCAGATTCGGGAACATCACTACAAGTGCCATGATGCCAAATGCGCCGGCACCCACTGAAGAGAGCGTGACAAATATGCCCAAGATAATGCCCATGATGATAATGGCTACGCGCTTTTCCTTGGCTTGCAGCTTTACTTTTTCCAGATCTTGGGTCATATCCGGTAGTTCTTGTTTTCTGTATTTATTAAAAAGATTTTCGATCTGGCTACGAAACAGAATGGATAAGCCGGTAATGGTTAGCATAAAGCCCAATACCATGGTCAGGACGGCCTTGTAATGCGTTGATTGGCTCAGATAGTTATCAAGAACCCAATGTGTTGCAAAAGATGCGGGAATACTGCCAACGGCCAGCCAGATCACAATCGGCCAGACAATATTCATTTTCTTGGCATGCACAAACGAGCCACAGAATTTAGAAATCGCGGCATAGAGCAGGTCAGTACCAATCGCGATATGCGGTTCAATCCGGAATAAACTGATAAGAATTGGCGTCATTAATGAACCACCACCCACACCGGTGACACCTACACAAAAACCTACCAGAACGCCTGCTAAAATAAATTCAATCGGACCAAACATGCATATATGCCAAAATCAAAAAACGAGCATATCTTATGACTTTTGGATATAAGTCGTTGTCTTGATTATTGATTTACTTATGCATAAAAAAGATAAAGCTAGGTGAAGAATATTAGCTGATCTTTCATGTTTATTCACTGGAGTATGTATAAAGTGCGAATATGATGATTGATTTTAACTGCCCGATTTAACCCATTTTTGTCTAATTTAATGTAGCTGTAAATGTCGATTTAATTCTTGTTATGCAAGCTCGATCATTGACTAAGTCATTCTAAACGGTGAGTTTCTTAAAATGAGAAGATGCTTAAGCTTCTTCCGGAATAGCCACAGGATTATGTTAGAATCCAGATTCAATAAATTTCCATGCGGATCTGAGAGGAAACCCACTTGCTAAATCGAAAACTTAAAATTGGAATCGTGGTCGGTGAAGTTTCTGGAGATACGCTTGGCGCAAAATTGATTCGCCGTTTTCGTGAGCAAGGCATTGATGCTGAATTTGAAGGTATCGGTGGTCCACAAATGATCGCGGAAGGTTTTAAAAGTTATTATCCGATGGATATTCTGTCGGTGATGGGCATTGTCGAAGTTTTAAAAGATATTAAAAAACTGTTTGCTGTGCGGGATGGTCTGGTGGAAACCTGGACTAAAGATCCGGTCGATATTTTTATCGGGATTGATGCGCCTGATTTTAACCTGCGTTTGTCAAAAACCATTAAACAAAAACAGTTACCGATTAAAACCGTGCAATACGTCAGTCCTTCGGTCTGGGCATGGCGTCAAGGCCGTATACATGGCATTAAAGCCAGTATTGATCTGGTGCTGTGCCTGTTTCCATTTGAAAAAGTGTTCTTTAAAAAATGGGATGTTCCTGCAGCTTTTGTCGGACATCCGCTCGCTAGCCAATTGCCGCTTGAAAATCCAATTCTGGAGGCTCAGACAGAATTAGGCCTAGACCCAGATCAGAAATATATTGCATTATTACCGGGAAGCCGCCGTGGCGAGATTGAGCGTTTGGGACCTTTGGTTCTGGATGCAGCTAATACTCTGCATCAAAAATATCCGGATTATACCTTTCTGATTCCTGCGATTAATGATGCACGCAAGCAGCAAATCGAAAGTTTACTGGCCACTTATCCTGAGAGCTTAAAAACCCAAATTCGCTTGATGGAAAATACCAGCGCTGAATCCAAAATTGGCCGTCAGGTCATGAATGCATCCAATATTATTGCACTGGCGTCTGGAACTGCAACGCTTGAAGCGATGTTGCTGCACCGTCCGATGGTGACTTTTTATAAATTGCACTGGCTGACCTATCGAATTGCCAAATTACTGGTAAAAATCCCATATTTTTCATTACCAAATATAATTGCTGGCAAAAAAGTGATTCAAGAACTCATCCAATCCGCTGCTACACCTGAAAATCTGGCAGCTGAAATTGAAAAACTGATGGATATTGAAGCAGCGCAGATTCAGGTTATGCAGCATATCACCATGCACAAGCAGCTACTTTCTGGCAATAGCGAAGATCCGGTCACAGCAGTATTGGCATTAGTCCAGTAATTTTAGTCTGGTAATAAAGACTGGTTCTTCTGACAATTCAGCCGGTATTGGGTCGGCGTCTGTTCAAACTGTTTTTTAAAACTTTGACTAAACGCCGTCTCGGATGAATAACCAACCAGATAAGCGATCTGCTGGATACCAAATCCACTATTTCTCAAATATTGCGCTGCCAGACGCAGGCGGTGCTGTTGCAGATAGGCAAGGGGCGGTTCACCGACAATCTGGGTAAATAACTGGGCGAATTTGGAACGTGACATATGACATTGTTCGGCCAGACTTTCTACAGTCCAGAATTGTTCAGGTTTGCCATGAATCACTGCCAGTGCATTGGATAGTTCCGGATGCGAGAGCGCATTTAGCCAGCTCGAGGCATTTTCCAGGTTTAAAATATAATCACGTACGCATTCAATCAGTAAAATACTGACCAGATGATCCAGAATCTTGTCACGTCCGGGACGAAGCTGCTGGGTTTCCAGTGCCAGAAACTGCAAGCCAACCTGTAACCATTCTGGCGCCGTATCACCCAGAATATGTTGAATATGCAGGTATTTAGGTAATGCACTCAAAAGAGGTTTGGCCATCTGGATATCCAAGCTAGAACGAATAGCCAGTATGAAACTATGCTCCGCCGAATTTTCCCGATTGAGATCAACACATTGCTGTGCATTGCTCTGAAAATAAGGATTAATCGCATGGTGCTCAGAAAAATCGGCATTGTCTGGGCAGGAAACATGATGGGAGGAACCTGCGGGTAATAGCACCAGATCACCTTGTTGCAGCTCCAGTCGATCACCATTCATGAACTTTAATTGCGCCTGTCCTTGTAACAGGATATAGGCCAGCATAAAGGGTTCATGTTGATAGTCAAAGCCGCCCGGATGAAATACATTCAGATAAAGATATTCCGATTTTTCCAGATGAATATCATCAAAAATTTTACTTAAAGCATCCATGCCTAACTCTATTCTTCTGTTTTATTTCATTTAATTGACTATAAATTTTTTAACTTTGTGATTTTAGGCCAGAATTTGGCAGCATGTGCCAAAGACGCTGACATAGCTTTTCTGGACGTTGAATACTGTTCGCTACTGCTGAAATAATCAACTATAAGTGCAGAGTAACATAAAAAAGGAAGGTCGCAATGAATGCCCCTGCACAAATCCAGAAAGCGCAGTTTACGCAGGAAGCGTCGGCACTAAAAGGTGTCAAGCTGGATAAAAAACGTTTTGGCTGGTTGCTCAGCCCAGGTCTGCCTGTGATCGGAATGGGAATTCTGGCCGGTTATCATTTTGGTCCCAAAGCCACTCAAAAAATCTTTGCCATGGGCGGACTATTATTACTGCATGTCATCATTCCGACTCTGGATGCCCTGATTGGCGATGATGCCAATAACCCAAATGATGAGCAGATCAAGGCACTGGTTAACGATCCTTATTATGACCGCATTGTAAAAGCATTTATTCCCTTGCAAATGGCAGCCAATGCCTTTGCCGGTTATGTCGTAAGCCGGCCAAATGTGTCTTTGCTGGATCAGGTACTGCTTGGAGTTTCTATGGGTGCGATTAATGGTGTGGGGGTGAATACCGCACATGAACTCAGCCATCGTCCCCAGAAAAAAGACCATTACTGGTCTCATGCCAGCCTGATGCCTTTGGGCTATAACCATTTCCGGATCGAACATCCTTATGGACACCATAAACGGGTGGCGACACCAGAAGATCCGGCATCTTCAAAAATGGGTGAATCTTTTTACCGTTTCTGGCCACGTACCGTAATAGGCGGATTAAAATCTGCAATCCAGATTGAAAAAAGACGGCTCGAGCGTAAGGGACTGAAATTCTTTAATCAGGAAAATGAGCTGTTTCATGGTTGGGCCATGAGTGCCGGCTATCATGCCTTGATGCTAAAGGCGTATGGCAAGAAAATTATTCCTTATACACTGACACAGGCATTTTATGGCGTTAGCCTGTTTGAGATTGTGAATTATATCGAGCACTACGGACTGAAACGTGGACAGAAAGCGGATGGCAGTTATGAGCGAACCTTGCCGGAACATAGCTGGAATAACAACAATATCGTAACTAATCTGTTTTTGTATCAGTTACAACGGCATTCTGATCATCATGCTTTTCCAAGCCGTCCATTTCAGGCGTTGCGGCATTTTGATGAAGCGCCAGAATTACCCAGCGGTTATGCAACCATGCTGATTCCAGCCTTGATTCCACCTTTATGGTACAAAATCATGGATCAGCGGGTATATCAGCATTATCAGGGCGATCTGACGAAAGCTAACATTTTGCCTTCCAAACGTGCCAAACTTTTTAAAAAGTTTGATGTGCAAGAATCCGCAGCTTGATGATTCAAAAAATAAAATGCGCCTAATACAGATAATGCTGATCAGTTAAGGAGTTTAGAAATAAACTCCTTAATTTTTAGCGGAGCCTTATTGTTTTAAATCAAAATTTTGCAGCTCATTTGTTACTTTGGTTTCGCCCAAAGTAACCAAAGGCATTTTTCATCCGCAAAACTCGTCAGCCCCTATCAACTAACAAATTTATCGCAGAAACAATCATTTTTTAATGTAGTCCGGCCTCAAACAGTTGCGGATGACTTTTCTACATATCAAATACAGCCATGAATCTAAAAAAGAAAATGCCAGTCAATTTTGTAAGTGACTGGCATTACCTAATACAGGCGCATTTTTTGATAAATTCTGTCTAGAACCAGTCGCTTTGCATATTCAGGCAAGTATCATCCATATTCATCAATAATTTGGCCTGATGCTCAATTTCAGGGAGTTCCCAGCGAATAAAATATTGAGCTGCTTGAATTTTCCCTGCCAGAAAAGTCTGATCTTCTGCCTGCGAAGATGTGCCAAACTTGAGTTGAGCCTGATTCGCCATTTCTAGCCAGAGCCAAGATAGAATAGTTTTGCCCATCATATCCAGATACAATCCTGAATTGGCCAAAGCGTCACTGACTTTTCCTTGATGTAAGGCCTGGCCTAAAACCTGAGTAGTTTTTTGTACAGTCGCCAGATGCTGTTTGTAGATCTCTGCGAGTTCCACTATCTTAGGTTCATGAGTCTCTGACAAGGTCTTCTGGATGCGCTGCATGAGCAGATTTAGCCCTTTGCCATTATGCTGCCAGAGTTTACGTCCCAGCAGATCCAGAGATTGAATACCGTAAGTGCCTTCATGAATCGGATTGAGTCGGTTATCACGATAACATTGCTCCACCGGATATTCACGGGTATAACCCGCGCCGCCCAAGACCTGAATGGCCAGATCATTGGCTTTCGGACCATAGGCAGAAGGGAAAGATTTGACCACCGGGGTAATGAGATCAAGCAGAATTGCACTATCTTCATCTTGAGCTGCCTGAAGTTCATCAATTAATCGGGCTGCAAATAAGCAAAGTGCCAGCGAACCTTCTACATATGACTTTTGCGCCAGTAGCATGCGTTTGACATCGGTATGTTCAATGATATTCACTGGTTTCGAGTCAGGTGTTTTTTCATGAACTGGCCGGCCTTGCGGACGGTTTTTAGCATAATCCAGAGATTCCAGATAGCCACGATAACCAATCATGGCTGCGCCCAGACCGACACCCACACGTGCTTCATTCATCATCTTGAACATATATTTTAAGCCATGACCGGGTTCACCAATTAAATAGCCTAAGCAATTATCATTTTCTCCAAAGCTTAAAACTGTAGATGTAGTACCTCGATAGCCCATTTTGTGCAGTAAGCCAGCCAGCTGTACATCATTAGCTTCACCGAGTGAACCATCCTCGTTGGTTTTGAATTTTGGTACGATAAACAGGGAAATTCCTTTCACGCCTTGCGGCGCATCCTGAATCCGCGCCAAGACCAGATGCACAATATTTTCGGTAATGTCCTGATCGCCACCCGAAATAAACATTTTCTGGCCTTTAATTTTATAAATTCCATTTCCCTGAGGAATGGCTTTAGTGGTCAGATCGCCCAAAGAGGAACCTACATTCGGCTCTGTCATGGCCATGGTGCCAGCAAAGCGGCCACTCAACATATGCGGTAGGAATATTTGCTTTTGTTTTGGGGAGGCAAAAGCCTGTATCAGGTTCGCCGCAGCGGCCGTTAGAAAAGAATAAGCCACGGTGGACGGATTGGCCGACATAAAATACGCATTGCAGGCCATATTCACCAAAGTGGGCAGTTGCATGCCACCATCTGCATAATCATGCTGGGCGCAAAGCAGGCCGGCATCGGCAAACTGTTGCCAGGCTGTCTTCACTTCATCAATGGTTTTGACCTGTTTGCCATCAAAGTTCGGTTCTTGTTGATCAGCTTTGGCATTATGCGGTGCAAAATAATCAGTCGCGATACCTTTTGCCGTTTCCAGAATACTGTCGAAAGTATTTTTGTCATGATCCTGATAGCGTTGCAGTTTAGTCAGCGCTTCAAGTTTGAATACGTCATAAAGCTGGAAATGCAGATCTTTATCATTAATCAGTTGGGTCACGGTACTATCCTGAATGTGCAATCCTTGAGATAGCATCAAGACTAGCAGTTGCTTTTATTGAGGAGGATTGTCAATAATGACATGAATCGGGTGAAAAGTGACAATTAGTAAAGTATGCAACAGGTGGTGATTTTAGGCTTTCATGGGGCTCTGGCTTCGGCCATTACGGGTGTGGTCGATTTATTTACAATGGCTGGCGTAAGCTGGAACCGGATCCAGCAGCAGGACGTACAGCGCCTGTTTAAGGTGAGTATCGCCAGTCCGGAGGGACATCCGATTCGGTGTATCAATGGGCTGCAGTTGCAGGCACATTTTTCTTATCAAGAGATTCAAACTGCAGATATTCTGGTGGTACCGACCATCGCTGCACCGATTCAGGATGTATTGCAACAGAATCCAGAACTGATTCATTTTTTAAAATCTGCACATGCAGAGGCGACTTTAATTGCAGGAAACTGTACGGGGAATTTTTTTCTGGCAGAAGCAGGCATTTTAGATGACCGGATTGCAACAACACATTGGGGTTTTCAGGAAGTGTTTCGTTCACGCTATCCTAAGGTGAAACTGAATGCCGATCTGATGATTAGCCGGGATCAGAATATCTATTGTGCAGGTGGAGGCCTGGCCTGGTTTGACCTAGGTTTGCATCTGATTGAGCGCTTGTATGGCTTTGAGGTGGCCATGCAATCGGCTAAATCTTTCGTAATTGATTACCGCCGTGATAGCCAGTTGTCTTATTCATTGCTGAATATTGGCCAGCCGCACCATGATGAACTGGTACAAAAAATCCAGAACTGGCTAGAGCAGCATTTTCATGAAGATTTTAGTTTGAACCAGCTGGCAGAGCAGTTTAATGTGACTGGCCGAACCCTGATTCGACGCTTTAAACAAGCCTTAGACATACCGCCCAATCAATATCTACAAGCGATCCGGATTGAAGCCGCACGTAAACGACTGGAAGAAACCGATCAAGCTGTGGATGTGATTATGCAAAATGTCGGCTATCAGGATCCAAGTTCATTCCGCCGTTTATTTCATAAAAAAACCGGTCTGACGCCGTTGGAATATCGGCGCCGGTTTAGTCGGCGCTTTTAAAAGCTTTTAATGAGAAGGCTGTACTTTTCCTGCTTTACGGCCATGCAGAAGGTAATACCAGGCCAGACAGCTTAGGGTGAGCAGCGCCGAGAACAGATAAAGCTGACGATAACCAATCTGATCCAGCAGCATACCCAGGAAATACGGGCCAAAACCAAGACCGGCATCCAGGGCAATAAAGAAGGTTGAGGTAGCAAGCCCCATACGCTGCAATGTCGTACTTTTCACCGCAATGGTTTGACACACTGACTGGATATTACCAAAACCAAAACCAAGCAAGGCAGCACTGGCAAGTAACATCACAGAGTTTTGCGCCTGACTGAGGAGCAATATCCCCAGTGCCATAATCACAATGGCAGGATAGATAATGATATTTTCGCCTTTACGGTCCATGAGCGGGCCGGTAAAAGGACGCGAAAGCAAAATGGCAAAAGCATACATCAGGAAGAAAAAAGATGCTGCTTCGACCAGATTAATTTCTTTGGCATAAAAGTGAATAAACGACAATATGCCTGAATAAGAAGTAGCCACCAGCAGTACAATCAGTGCAATCGGTAGCGCATTCGGTTCAATATACTGAGCCAGTTTGCTGGTGCTTTGCGAAGTAGAGGCTGCTGACGAATGACTTGCCTTAAGGCGTGGTGGCTGGATAAACAGTCCACAGATCAGGCAGCTGAGCGCAACGATACTGGTAAAGATGAAAATTACCTGATAATTGAAATTTGTCATCAGCCAGATTCCGACAAAGGGACCAATCGCTGTGCCTAGGGTGCTGCTCATGCTGAAATAGCCAATTCCTTCACCACGCCGTGTGGCAGGAATGGTCTGTGCAATCACTGTACCCAGTACAGTAGAAGCCATACCCATCATAAAGCCGTGTATCAGACGGATGCCTAGTAAAACTTCCAGCTTGGCCGGAATCATATACAGTCCGGAAAAGAGTAGGAAACCAGTCAGGCCAATGACAAGCGTATTTTTTAGGCCCAGACGATTCAGTAATTTTCCGATCAATAAGCGTCCGAATAGGGTGCCGACAATAAACAGACCTGATACCAGACCGGCTTGTGCAGTCGAAGCCCCTAGCTCAGCCACTGAGTAGCCGACAATCACAATCACCAGTAAGTAGAACACCAGAACCAGCTGGAAATTCACCAGACTGATCAGGATAAAATTGGGCGTCCATAAAGGCGTTTCTTGTTCTTGGCTCATTGAGGTCTGTCCTGAGATGAGGGATATAACTGCTGAATGAGTTGCATCAAGGTATTTTTACTGCCTTCAAGATCATCTGATTCAATGTGCTCAAGCAACTGATCTTCAAATGCATCGATCTGTTTGGAACACATCGCAAAGGTCTCAATTCCTTGCTCACTCAACTTGAACAGCTTTTGACGTTTGTCTTCAGTTTCGAGTTGGGCAATCAGATCGAGTTCAACCAGTTGCTGAATCCGCTTAGTAATACCGGGCTTGGATACATTGAGATAACTGGAAATATCTGCCAGCGTGCATTGTTGCTTTGACTGGATGACGTATAACACCTGCCATAAGGAATAATTTAATTGAGATGACAACAAGATCGTATTGATCTCATCGCTCATCAGTCGTGCGCAGCGTAATAACAGCGTACGAAGTCGGGGAGATTCGGAAAACATATGGTTAGTTAACCTGGGTAACTAAATTTAGGCCTAATTTACGCCTGTTTTATCTAAAGCTCAAGAGGAGAGTTTTAAAAATTATTCAGAGTAATATTTTCTTTATCAGCAAGAGTTACATAGTTTAACCTGATTAAAAAATAATCAACAAAAGACTACATACTTTTTATAACAGCCACGCCTAAGCTAGCCATGTCACTAGAAAAATTCATGACTTAAAAATTGAAGGGCAAAGATGCCAAATAACAATGCATAGGTGAAGCTTATGACTCTGGGTTTAACTGCATTAGAGTTAGCACGAATACAGTTCGCCTTTACTGTATCTTTTCATATCATTTTTCCGGCAATTTCTATTGGCTTGGCCAGCTTTCTGGCCATTCTGGAATGGCGCTGGCTCAAAACCCAAAATCCGATTTTTCAGGATCTATTCAAATTCTGGGTGAAAATTTTCGCTGTGGCATTCGGGATGGGTGTCGTCTCTGGTGTGGTCATGAGCTACCAGTTTGGAACCAACTGGAGTGAGTTTTCCCGGGTGGCAGGCAGCGTGACTGGACCTTTATTGGCCTATGAAGTACTCACCGCTTTCTTTCTGGAAGCGGGCTTTCTGGGCATCATGTTATTTGGCTGGGGGCGAGTGGGACCAAAGGCGCACTTTTTCTCGACCTTGATGGTTGCGATAGGCACCTGTATTTCCATGTTCTGGATTTTATCGTCTAATAGCTGGATGCAGACCCCACAAGGCTTTGCGATTGAAAATGGCCTGATTGTGCCGCAAGACTGGCTTGCTATCGTGTTTAACCCATCTTTCCCTTATCGTCTGGCCCATATGGCCATGGCTGCCTTTCTGGTTTCCGCCTTACTGGTCGCTGCTACAGCCGCATGGCATCTGATCAAAGGCCGTCGTGATGCACTGGTCAAGACCTCATTTTCCATGGCGATGTGGCTGCTTCTAGTACTAGCACCTTTACAGGTCATCGTCGGTGATATGCACGGTATTAATACCCTTGAGCATCAGCCAGCAAAACTTGCAGCCATGGAAGGGCATTGGGAAACCAATCATAATGAAGGGATGCCCTTATATCTCTTTGGTATTCCAGATATGGAGGCCGAAGAAACCAAATATGCAATCGGAATTCCCAACTTGGGTAGCCTGATTTTAACCCACTCGATGGATGGCAAGGTTACGGGGCTTAAAGACTTTGCGCCTGAAGACCGGCCGAATTCACTGGTGGTGTTCTGGAGCTTCCGGATTATGGTTGGACTAGGCGTATTGATGTTGTTACTGGCATTATGGGGAGCGTGGGCACGTACCCGAGGTCGCTTTTATGAGTCCCGTGCATTGCACCGATTTGCCTTGATTATGGGACCTTCCGGATTTATTGCCATGCTGGCGGGATGGTTTACCACAGAAGTCGGCCGTCAGCCTTGGGTAGTCTACGGCATCATGCGGACCAAAGATGCATTGTCACCAGTTTCCGCTGAACAGGTGGGGCTAACCCTGATTATTTTTGTAGTCGTCTACTGTGTGGTATTTGGTATCGGGATTTACTACATGTTGCGTCTGATGCACAAAGGCCCGGATTTTATTCATACTCGACCAGATCATGAATCAGACAGCGATGTAGTGCAGGCCTCGCGTCGACCATTAAGTAGTATTCGCGAACGTATTGAAGAAGTTCCTGAACAACCGGATCAGGAGGATAAAAAATGATTGATTTATCATTAATCTGGATTGTGATTATTGGTTTAGGTGTATTGATTTATACCATTCTCGATGGTTTCGATCTGGGCATCGGCATCTTGTTTCCTTTTTTCCCGCATCAAGATGAACGTGATGTCATGATGAATACCGTGGCTCCGGTCTGGGATGGCAATGAAACCTGGATGGTTTTGGGCGGTGCAGGGTTATTTGCAGCTTTTCCACTCGCTTACTCGACCGTACTCTCGGCGCTGTATATGCCAATTATTCTGATGGTGATTGCCTTGATTTTCCGCGGCGTGGCTTTTGAGTTCCGCTTCAAGGCAAACCGCAGTAAGCATTGGTGGGATAAAGCCTTTATCGGTGGTTCTGCGATTACCAGTTTCCTGCAAGGCATGATTTTAGGGGCCTATATTCAGGGCATTGAAACTCGAAATGGTGTCTATGTCGGTAGTGGTCTGGACTGGCTCACTCCATTCAGTATTTTCACCGGAATCAGTGTGGTGGTGCTCTATGCGGCATTAGGCTGTGGCTGGCTGATCTATAAAACCGGAGATGATTTGCAGGATCGAATGTTTAAACTGATGCCTAAGCTGATTATTGCCTTACTGATCATATTGGGTGCGGTCAGTATTTATACGCCGTTGACTCATCCTCAAATTGCTGAACGCTGGTTTAGTCAGCCACAATTTACCTATTTTATGCCAGTTCCAGTTCTGGTTCTGCTATTTACCTGGCTGGCTTTGCGTGCCTGTAAAAGACGCAGTGAATTAGGCCCATTTACCTATATGCTTGTTCTGGTTTTCCTTGCCTATACCGGATTCTTGATAAGTCTATGGCCATATATTATTCCGCCAAGCGTGACTATCTGGCAGGCAGCAGCGCATGAAAATAGCCAGCTATTTGCCTTGATTGGCGCCTTGATCCTGATTCCAATTATTGTGATTTATACCGGTATGTCCTATTGGGTATTCCGGCATAAGGTCAGGGTCGGCGATGATGGCTATCATTAAGGAGTGGTCATGAAAGGCAAACAGGCATTATGGTTTGTAGGGTTGTGGCTGGCAGGATTTTTAACGCTGGCCCTGATTGCTGGCGCATTCCGCTTTCTGGTGCATTTGGCTTATTAAATTAGTAAAACTAAAAAAATGAAAAAAGTGATCTGAATGTCCTGATCACTTTTTATTATTTGCCATTTATCTTTGATAAAACCAAATTTACGATTTTACCTGTTTACGATACACACTTGGACGTACAGGACGAGTATGTTTCCAAAGGCCTTTTTTCTGTTTCTTAGCTTTATTTTGCAATTCCATCATATAGCGTAAATGGTTTTTATCCTTGATATATTCTTCATAGACCCACGCTGCACCACGTTTGACAATCTCTTCATTGATATTTTTGCGATAGCGGTAGATCACACCGACACAGCGGCCATAACGGTCAATGTCGGTAATCTTGACCCGAACCATTTTATTATTCACCATGCTTTTGACCAGACGCTGCGATTCCTTGCCATAGGCTTGTGATGATTCAGGGGCATCGACAAAAGCAAAGCGCAATTTGGTCTCAGAGCGACGAATGTTAAAACGGTAGCAGGTGAGGGTATCACCATCACTTACGGCTTTTACACGGCACCAGTATTTTTTGCCTTTCTTAAAAGGGCGGAAAACATCTTTTAAATAAACTGTAATTTTATGCAGCAGATAATAAGAAAAACATAGCAATACTAAGCCCAGCACAATTTGCCAGGTGATGGAGAGATTTAACAAAGGCAAGATCCAAATCAGCAAAACCAGCTGTAAAATCACAGCTAAAAGTCGAGCCATTTTAGAGCAAAGCCAGTAGATCTACGGATTAAAAGCTAATCACTCAGTGTTTAGTTTTGTACCAGCTAAAATAGCCTAAGTATATTTTTCTGGCGAAAAGATGAATCTGCAACCATCTAAACTTATATATAAAATAGCCTAAGCAATTTAAATTTCTTTATAAATAGCCTAAGTGAAAATTTTATAAATTTCAGCTCTCAAAAATTGATGTCTCTTATTCTCGTGCAAATCCTTATGCCAATATATCCCCATATTAATTTTCGGCAGTTCCACAGGGACTTCAAAAATATTTAGACTGGTAGCCAATTGTAAATGTACCAATACATTTTTAGGAATAGTCAGCATAGCTGTCTTTTGTTGTTCCAAAATTTGCAGAGCAGTTGAGTAATGCTGACAGCGTAAAAAAATCTGTCGTGAATATTGTTTACGGCTTAAATAAATATCCTCAACTAAAACGCCAGTACGGCGTGATGACACGCCAATATGAGGTGAGGCAAGATAAATCTGCTCATTCATTTCTGTTAATTGTGTACACACTACAAATTCATCTTGAACCAGACGCTCAAACTGGATTTTTTCAGCAATGTTTTGTTCCAGATCTATGACAAAATCGACCTGTTGAGAGGCGAGGTCTGCTGCTATATTTTTACGGTCCAGCTTCATGCTGCTAAGTTGAATTTCCAGATTGAGTTGTTGAAAGTGCTGAACCAGTCTGGGAAAGATCATTGGCTCAATTTCATCATGTACGGCAATTTTCAAACTCTGAATCATTTCCGGTCTGAAGTGCTGATGCTGTATTGAAATATTTTGAATCGCAAAAAGTGCATTCTTCAGCTCAGGATAGATCTGTTCCGCAAACGGCGTAGGTTGCATTTTGCTGCCAGTACGTACAAATAAATCATCCTGTAAATGCTGTCTTAAACGTTGTAAAGCATGACTGGCAGCAGACTGGCTAACTGATAAAATCTGTGCAGCTTTAGAAATACTGTTCTGCTCATAAATTGCCATAAAAAGCGGATAAAGGTTAATGTCGATACGATGAAAATTTCGCAGGTCCATGACTGTTTTAGAATGAATGCTATGCATAATAATGTATGGAGTAAAATCATTTTATTCATAATAGGTTTTGGGTTAAGGTGTTGTAAAGCGTATGAATTAGAATATTTAGAGGGATAAAGAGATGTTTGAGCTTTCAGCACGTGCACAAGATTATTTAAATAGAACCAAAAAATTTATTGCTGAGGAAATTGAACCAGTTGAAGCTGATTTCTGGCAGCAAGTTCATGAGTTGAACCAAGGCGGCGACTGGACCAAATGGCAATGGCCTGCAGAACTGGAAAGCTTAAAAGCCAAAGCCAAGGCAGCTGGCCTTTGGAATATGTTTCTCCCTTGTTCTGAACTTGGCCAGGGTTTATCGGTTCAGGAATATGCACATATTGCCGAACTTTCAGGTCGTAGCCTGATTGCACCAGTCGTATTTAACTGTAATGCGCCAGATAGCGGCAATATGGAAGTATTGTGGCGTTATGGTTCTGAAGAACAGAAACAGCAATGGCTGATGCCACTTTTAGAAGGAAAAATCCGTTCGGTCTTTTGTATGACTGAACCTGCAGTCGCATCCAGTGATGCGACCAATATGCAGGCAACGGCGATGGTGGAAGGTGATGAGATTGTTCTCAATGGCCGTAAATGGTGGTCATCAGGTCTAGGCGATCCAAATGCCAAAATCATTATTTTTATGGCGCATACTCCAGATGAAACAGAAGACCGTCATCATCAGCATTCGATGGTTTTAGTTCCTGTGGATACTGCCGGCGTTAAAATCGAACGCATGCTACCTGTATTTGGTGACTACGATGCACCACATGGCCATGGTGAAGTCAGCTTTGAAAATGTCCGCGTTCCGGTAGCGAATTTTATTGGTGGCGCCGGTCAGGGCTTTGAAATTGCCCAAGGTCGTTTAGGACCAGGCCGTATTCATCATTGCATGCGCTGTATCGGGGCTGCGGAAAAATCCTTAGAGTTGATGATTGACCGAGGCATGAGCCGGACAGCATTTGGCAAAGAGATTTTAAAACTTGGCGGCAATCTGGAACGTGTCGCGGAAGCCCGGGTTGCAATTGATCAGGCACGCCTTTTGACCTTGTATGCCGCCTATAAAATGGATACTTTAGGGAATATGGCGGCACTGACTGAAATTTCTGCAATTAAAGTCGTTGCGCCAAGTGTGCTGGAAAAAGTTGTCGATATGGCAATCCAGATCCACGGCGGTGCCGGTGTCTCTCGTGATACGCCACTGACCGGATTCTTTGCCCAGGCACGTGCCTTACGTTTGGCTGATGGCCCGGATGAAGTGCATAAGGGCATGATTGCCAAACTGGAACTGGCAAAACGTGGCTACAGTACACGCCACAAAAAATAAACTGGCTTAAATAGAAGATTGCAACGTATTAAAAAATTTTAAGGAAAAATTATGGCGGTTATTGATGTAGGTGGAGCAGTTCGTGCAGGTGAAGAACTGGATGTACAAGCCATCACCAATTGGTTAATTCAGCAAAATGTGAATGTTGAAGGCCCTGTGCAAGTGACCCAATATTCAGGCGGAGCTTCAAACTGGACCTACCGTTTACAGTATGCCAATGCCGATTTAATTTTACGTCGTCCGCCACAAGGTACCAAAGCCAAATCAGCCCATGATATGGCACGTGAATATCATGTGCAGAAAGCCTTGGCTGAACATTATCCCGTCGTGCCTGAAATGGTCGCGCTTTGTCAGGATGAATCAGTGATTGGTTGTGATTTCTATGTGATGAAACGGCTTGAAGGAATTATTCCTCGCGCCAAAATGCCAGCTGAGCTGCAGCTTACTGAATCCGATATCCGGACTTTATGTATCAATGTGATTGATAAACTGATCGAATTGCATCAGGTGCCTTATCAAGGAACTGAACTTGAAAATCTCGGTAAGGGTGAAGGCTATTGTCGCCGTCAGGTCGAAGGCTGGGATGTACGTTATGAAAAGGCTAAAACTTTAAATGTTCCATCGTTTAAATATGTGCGCAACTGGCTTAAAGATAATATTCCTTCAGATTCTAAAACCTGTGTGATTCATAATGACTGGCGTTTTGATAATGTCATCTTAAATCCGGAAAATCCGACTGAAGTGATTGGTGTACTGGACTGGGAAATGGCCACCCTTGGCGATCCGCTCATGGATCTAGGTTCTGCCTTGGCCTATTGGGTAGAAGATACCGATAATGCCATTTTTAAAGCGACTCGTCGTCAGCCGACCAATCTAAAAGGTATGTTTACCCGTAAAGAGGTCGTAGATTATTATCTTGAAAAAACCGGTTTGCAACCGGAAAACTGGGCGTTTTATGAGGTGTTCGGAATTTTCCGCCTCGCGGTGATTGCCCAGCAGATCTATTATCGTTATTACCATAAACAGACTAATAATCCAGCGTTCAAGGATTTTTGGGTGGTGATTCATGCCTTGCATATTCGTGCCTTAAAACTGATTGGCAAGCAAAAACTGGAAGCCAATGAGATTGCACAAAAGTATGTGCTTAAATTTAAAGAGATAATGCCAAAATGACTACCATTTACTTGATCCGGCATGGCCAGGCCTCTTTTGGCGCAGAAAGTTACGATCAACTTTCGCCCAACGGCGAGTTACAGGCAAAGCTTTTGGGTCGCTATTTTGACGAAATCCTGAAAGAAGCGCCTTATGTGGTGGCAGGTTCCATGCAACGCCATCAACAGACAGCGCAATTATCACTGGACGAATGTTTTCCGGAAAGCGAGATTCTGACCGATAGTGCCTGGAATGAGTTTAATCATCAGCAGGTATTTGCGCGTTATGAGCCGCGCTTTAATCAGCCTGAATTGCTGAAACAGGATGTGTCAGAACATGAAAATCCACGGGATTATCTGAGCAAGATTTTTAGCGGTGCAATTGCACGCTGGACTGGCGATGATTATCACCATGAATATGATGAATCTTGGCCAAGTTTCAAAGCACGCGTGGAAAGCGGCTTAGAAAATTTGTGTGACAAGCTGGCCAAAAGCCGTCCGCGCTATGCAGTGGTCTATACCTCAGGTGGTGTGATTTCTGTTGCAGTGGGTAAGATTTTAGGGCTGAGCCCGGAGAAAACCTTTGCCCTAAACTGGGCGATTACCAATACCAGTATCACGACACTGCGTCTGGTGGGTAATGAACCGCAACTACTCAGTTTAAATGAACATCATTTTATTAAAGCACAGCATCCAGACTTATTGACCTGGATTTAAAATGAGATTGAAAACGTAATGCGCTAGAAAAATAAAGGAATAGGGTAAACATATGGTTAAAACAATTTTAATTACCGGTGCAAGTTCAGGGATTGGCGCCGGTATGGCACGTGAATTTGCAAAAAAAGGCTATAATCTGGCCATTTGTGCGCGTCGTCTGGAGCGTCTGGAAACCTTAAAACAGGAACTGGAAAGCCAATATGGCATCAAAGTCATTGCCAAAACTTTAGATGTGACCGATTACGATCAGGTTTTTGAGGTTTTCCGCGCGTTTAAAGAAGACTTTGGCACGATTGACCGAGTGATCGTCAATGCCGGTGTCGGTGAGGGCCGTCGAATCGGTAAAGGTAATTTTGCCATTAACAAAGCCACGGTGGAAACCAACTTTATTTCGGCATTGGCACAATGTGAGGCTGCAGTTGAAATCTTCCGTGCACAAAACTCTGGTCATCTGGTGATGATTTCATCCATGAGTGCCATGCGCGGTATGCCAAAACATTTAACGGCTTATGGTGCAAGTAAGGCCGGCGTGGCTCATTTAGCGGAAGGCATTCGAGCTGAACTGATCGATACGCCAATTAAAGTCACCACCATTTTCCCAGGATATATTCGGACTGAAATTAATGAAGGGGCAAAAAAGCTACCTTTTGAAGTAGATGAAAAAACCGGTTCGCGTTTATTGGCAGCAGAAATTGAAAAAGCGCCAGTGAAAGCCTATGTACCGAAATGGCCTTGGTTACCACTCGGTCTAGCCATGAAAGTATTACCACTTAAACTGGTGAACAAGTTAGGTTAAAAGTAATCTTAGATCTATAAAAAGAGAAGCTAGAGCGCTTCTCTTTTTATTTTATGACAAACTGAGAAAAATTTCTAAACCAGTATTTTTTTCTAAAAAAATGTATAGCTTGAATTTTCAGAAAAGCGAAATCTTATAAATCCTAATGTATTGATTATTAAAATAAAGTTTTAAATTATCAAAAATTATATTTTTATTTTATTGATGAATTTGCAATTAAATCAATTACTTTTAAATTTTCGTTTCATGAGAAAGACCATCTTTTACTTTTCCTAATTTTCGCCAATTTTAAGAACTTTTCCAAACTGTCCAAAACTTAGACATACTCACTCTAAAAGTGGAAAGATAACTTCTCTTTTTTAGAATTTCCTTTAATGTACAACCGTTCAGAAATTAAAGGTTGTCCATATGTCTACATCTGCGGATATGACTGACCAGCAGCGAATCTCCAAGGTCAGAAGTATCGTTACCCAGGCCGGGGAAGAGGTACGTGCTCGTTATCCCATACTCAAACATCAGAACTTTATCGGTGCGAGTATTTTAGGCTTTGCCTGGGCAGGCATGATTGCATGCGCGGTAGCATATGGAACCGGTTATCTCTCAGCATGGTTTACCATTCCTTTGATTGCGATTTTTGCATCATTGACCCATGAACTGGAACATGACCTGATTCATTATATGTATTTCAAAAAAACACCTTGGGCACATCATTTGATGCTGGCACTGGTCTGGCTGGCACGTCCAAACACCATCAGTCCGTGGGCACGTCGTCGTTTACATTTGCATCATCATAAATATTCAGGCACTGAACATGACCTGGAAGAACGTGGCATCAGTAATGGTATGCCTTGGGGCATTCGCCGAATTCTGGTGATTAGTGACCAGTTGATGTCAGTGTATCTGCGTCCATTTCAAATGTTTAAAATGATTCATCTTTTTCTGGAAAAGCAGCCTGAAAAAGAACGTAAAATTGCCATGATTTCTCAGTTATGCGGCTTTTTACCTCTCAGCATTATTTACTATGGATTATGCTATCTGTTTGTGGTCTTTCATGGTTTAAATGCGGTTGCACCACTATTCGGTTATGAGATGCTCTGGTCGCAAGGCATTGTCGATGCTATGCCAATCGTAAATCTGCTGGCAGTCATCTGGGTGATTCCTAACTTTATCCGTTCTTTTAGCTTGCAGTTTGTCAGCTCAAGTATGCATTACTATGGCGATATCGATCCACGTGATGTGATCAAACAAACCCAAGTGCTCAATCCATGGTGGATGGTCCCGTTCCAGTTATTCTGCTGTAATTTTGGTTCGACCCATGCAATTCATCATTTTGTGGTCAAAGAGCCATTTTATATCCGTCAACTGACGTCCAAAACGGCGCACAAAGTGATGAAAGAAGTGGGTGTGCGTTTTAATGATGTGGGAACTTTCAAGCGTATGAATCGCTGGAATGATTATAAAATCTGATAAGTGAGCTTGTAAAAATCCTGCTTTTTAGCGGGATTTTTTTATATTCATCCTTTGTGATTTATTCAATGTCACAAAGATATCTAAGCCTATATTTTGCAAGAATCCTATCTTGTCAATTTAGGTGAACATTCATTTAAAATGACTGTTGAGGAAATAGTTCAAAAGGATAAACTCAGGTAAAATCAATTATATCTCTATATAAATTAGCCCACTATGTTGCTGAAAGCCGCCACCATTGCCTTGATTCCTGCACTTGTCATTCAGGGTAATCGCGTCAAGAAAAATACCTTGAAGTTGCCTGAACCACAGGGAAAACGTGAAGGTCGAACAGGAACAGGCAAAAAACTTTCTCTGCTCATTTTAGGAGATTCCGCGGCGGCAGGTGTAGGAGTCGAACATCAGGATGATGCATTACTGGGTGCAATTCTGCATGAACTGAAAAATAACTTTGAAATTGACTGGAAATTACAGGCCAAAACAGGCGATACCAGCTCAAAAGTAATTCATGCTTTGGACCAGATTGAAGTCCAGCAATATGATGTAATCGTCACGTCGGTTGGCGTCAATGATGTGACCAAACTGATGCCTGCTGATATTTGGATTCAGAAACAGGAACAGCTTTATAGCAAAATCCAGCAAAAATTTAGTCCGAAACTGATCATTGCTGCCGGAGTTCCGCCAATGAATATGTTTCCGGCGCTACCGAATTCTTTAGCCTGGCTATTTGGCCAGTATGCTAAACAGATGAACCAGCAACTGGAAAAATTTGTGAATCAGCAAGTGAATATGCAATGGATTGAATACGATATTGAAAAATACCGTGCCATGAATTTACAAATGGCTGTAGATGGTTTTCATCCGAGTAAGGAAGTTTATACACTTTGGGGACAAGAAGTAGCTGGCAAGATTCGCAAGACCTTTTAAAATAGTTGAAATCTCTCAATTTAGTTAATTCTATGTCTGATATTGAAACCCATCCGCTACCGCCATTTTTACCACCCAATGCCAAATTGCTGATGTTGGGTAGCTTTCCGCCACCTGCCACACGCTGGAAAATGAATTTTTATTATCCGAATTATCAAAATGATATGTGGCGGATTTTTGGACTGATTTTCTTTGAAAATAAAGATTACTTTTTAGATCTACCCAATAAAAAATTTCAGGAACAATTAATCCGGGATTTTTTAACAGAAACGGGGATTGCGATTTTTGATAGTGGCTATCAGATCCGGCGTTTAAAAGGCAATGCTTCAGACAAATTTTTGGAAATAGTAGTACCCACCAATATCGAGCAACTGCTCAGCCAAATGCCGCAGTGCAATCATATTATGACCACAGGCGACAAGGCCACAGACACCATGATGCTGTCCATGCCTGAAGGGACTTTAAAGCCGAGTATTGGCCAGCTAAGTCAGGCCCATTTTGTCGGACGTGATCTGTATTTATATCGCATGCCTTCATCTTCTCGAGCATATCCGGTTTCTCTGGAGAAAAAAGCCGAAAGTTACCGGACAATGTTTGAGCATGTGGGTCTGGTTTAATATTTAATCCAATAATCAGGTGAAAATGGTTAAAGAGATTTTTTTCTGCATATAAGAAATAAACTTACTATTTGTAAGTTATTGGCCTTATTTATTCACATATTTGGATATTCGACCCAGCGATAGCTATTGATCTTAATCTCCCGGACATGATGAAAGCTGGACCAGATTAACTGACTACCTTTG
Organism: Acinetobacter sp. CIP 64.7; assembly: GCF_000369745.1. GTDB lineage: Bacteria > Pseudomonadota > Gammaproteobacteria > Pseudomonadales > Moraxellaceae > Acinetobacter > Acinetobacter fasciculus. The sequence goes on from NZ_KB850179.1 coordinate 258,668, forward strand.
GTCCATTTTAAAGCTCGAATACGCGACTCCACCTGTCGTATTTCCTCAAGCGAGGCCGGACGTAAAGGACCAATTTCTGCATATAAGCGTACTCCTGGATAACGCTTAAATTTACCTTTAAGTAACGAATGAAACCAAAACAGTTTGCTACTGTTCACAGCCTGTATGCATGCCATCGGCTGATGCTGTAAATTCTCAGAAAAAGTAGTGGAATAAGTATCAAAGAAGAAACCGATACTGGTCTTTTTGTTGAGAAATATGGTTCCGATCGGAGTAATACTAGGAAAGCCTTTGGGGTTGACTGTTGCAATAGAGCAATGCATGGCAGCCCGTTGTGCATCAGCGACCACCTGACGAATCTGTTGCCATTCACTATCAGAAATCATGTCGTGATTCTCTTTTTATTTTTTATAAATTTTATAACAACTTATTTAGCTTGGCATTGCCTGAAAAAATTGAAGATAGGGCAGTTTAATCAATCTAAAACGTCACTCAGATTATAAAAAAGAGCCCCATAGGCTCTTTAAAAAATGCAAAATTCGGCGATTAGTCATCGTATTCGACATAATCCCACAAATTTAAACGTGCTTTAATTTCCTGACGGATTTCAGGCAACATCGGCAAAAGAGTACCATCAATCCATAAGCTTAACGCTTGGGCAGAGAGTACTTGCTGCTGTTCATCGACCAGTTGTGCACCTTTCAACATGATACCGGTCTCATCAGTGGCTTCAGTTTCTACACCTTTAAATAAAACCTGTAATTCATAACTACTATCCTGAATCTGCCATTCCAGTTCGAGCTGAATATTTTCACTGGATTTCAAAACTACCTGTCCCTCGACCGTATCGGAGTCGGACAAACAGTCATGTTCCACCCGAATTTTGGCCAAATACCATTCTTGCTGGGATAAATCATGGAGAGTTTTTACAGGCGTGAGAATATCACTGAACTTAAACTGACGGCTTAGATCAAAAAATTGCATGGGAGTGGAGGGCGAACAAGCGCAAAATACGAGAAAAATGTAATTCTAAAGTAAGCGCAATAGACTGTAAAACCCTTTAAACGATGATTGGACTAAGTTAATTTAAGCGGTCATTCTCAAAATACAGGCTTTTCATGTCGTCGTAATTGTGAGGTCATTCTAATGTCATTACATTAACCATTCACCGGGAAATTTCGTCACCAGATTCATCATAAAACGCTGGAATTTTGTAGTTTCCGGATCATGTAAATGCTGAATACTACGGCCATCTTTTTGATGTTCCAGCCAAATCATTTCATTTTTTTCGTTCAGTTTAAGTTGATAAGCCACGCGTGGTAAGTACTGATCCATCGCACTGGTGATTTCCTTCTGAAAATCTTCCGATTCAATGACCAGACCGACTTCGGTATTCAGATAGGCTGAACGCGGATCAAAATTAAATGAACCGACAAACACCATGCCATCTAGATCAAAAAATTTGGCATGCAAACTGGAGCTATTTTTGTTTTTAGCCGGGATGATGTCTCCAGTCATAATTTCATACCAGGTCCGTTCCGGACGGACAATGTAGGGTTTAAATTCCCAGAGTTCGATGCCACTTTTCAATAATTGCTGACGATATTGCTGATAATAGGCATGCACCGCAGCCACATCATTGGCCTGAAAAGAGTTGGTCAGGATTCTGATTTTCACACCTTGTTGCGCACGGCGGGTTAAATAGTCGGCCCCTTTTTGCGTGGGAATAAAGTACGAGGACACCAGTTCCAGATGTTTTTTTGGCTCACCCATCAGTTCGAGCATATGGGTATAAATATAATCGCCATTTTTGGCATGGGGGCGTGCTTTTGCGGGACTATCCGCAACAAAATAAGCCGGCGCCCAGTGAATGGGTTGTTTTTTTAAGTGTTGTTCGACTTGTTTCTCGGCAATGCCCACCCGGCGTTTGAGTTCAGTTTCGTCAACATCTTCTCGTTCAAATTCAGTTCTGAGCCTTTTAAGCATTTCAGGATGGCCGGCATCATTCAAGATCTGTCGAACGTCATAACTCAGATCATCATTCCAGAAGTTAATAAAGGTCTGATTGGCATCTGTTACGCTTTGCCCTGCGAAGAATATATCCACATCGGTGAATTGAAAATCTTCACTGGCATCAAAATATTCACTACTGATATTGCGGCCGCCGGTCACGGCTGCAGTGCCATCCGCAATGATTAATTTATTGTGCATGCGATGATTGACCTTTTTCATCCGGAAGCCATAATCTAGCGCACGTAAATGACGAAATTTATAGGGATTAAAAATCCGGACTTCAAAATTTGGATGCTGGCTTAAAGCAAGAAGCTTGTCATCAAGCTGGGTGCCATTTTGATCATCAATCTGGACCCGAACTTTGACACCGCGATCGGCGGCTTTGAGTAATTGGGACAAGATCATATTGCCAATATAATCATCCTTCCAGATATAATATTGTAGATCCAGATGATATTTGGCTTTGTTAATCAGGTGCAGGCGTGCTGCCATACTCATAAAGCCATCATAGAGCGGCAAGAAAGCCGTTTTACCGCTATTGATCTGTTGTTTTGAAAGTTGATTGTCGATCCAGTGCGCAGGTCGAACCGGCGTGATTTTCGCTTCTTCAGCAGTGTTGGGAGCCAGTTCACAGCCAGAAAGCATGATGCTAAAAGTAAAAATGCTCAAACATACAAAGGGCGAAGGTTTAGTCATTGATGTTCCATTAATTATAGGATCTTTTATTCCTTATCTGATGATGTTAATAGTTGAATCTGCGAATAGAAAGAGGTTACTGTTAGTCATCTGTAAATCAGCAAAAAAAGACAGTTTTACATGAAATCACGTGCAGCAGTTGCGTTTGGTCCAGGCCAGCCATTAGAAATTGTAGAAGTGGATGTTGCTCCACCAAAAGCAGGTGAAGTACTGGTAAAAATTAGCCATACAGGCGTGTGTCATACCGATGCATTTACCTTGTCTAGTGAAGATCCTGAAGGTGTATTTCCTGCAATTTTGGGTCATGAAGGTGCGGGTGTGGTCGTTGAAGTAGGTGAAGGGGTCACCAGCCTGAAACCGGGCGATCACGTGATTCCGCTTTATACTGCTGAGTGTGGCGAATGCTTGTTCTGTAAATCAGGTAAGACCAACCTGTGTGTTGCTGTGCGTGCGACCCAGGGTAAAGGTGTCATGCCAGATGGTACGACCCGTTTCTCTTATAATGGCGAGCCGATCTATCACTATATGGGTTGTTCAACTTTTTCTGAATATACCGTGGTAGCTGAAGTTTCTCTGGCAAAAATTAATCCTGAAGCCAACCATGAGCATGTTTGCCTGCTTGGTTGTGGGGTGACTACCGGTATTGGTGCATAACACCGCTAAAGTTCAGGAAGGCGACAGTGTTGCAGTATTTGGTTTAGGTGGTATCGGTCTTGCTGTAGTACAAGGCGCACGTCAGGCCAAAGCCGGCCGTATCATTGTGATTGATACCAATCCGGATAAATTTGAACTGGCGAAACAGTTTGGTGCAACAGATTTCCTGAATCCAAAAGACTATGATCAGCCGATCCAGCAAGTGATCGTCGAAATGACTGGTTGGGGGGTAGACCATTCATTCGAATGTATCGGTAATGTAGATGTAATGCGTTCAGCACTAGAATGTGCGCATCGTGGCTGGGGTCAGTCGGTAATTATTGGTGTAGCCGGAGCAGGTAAAGAAATTTCAACCCGTCTATTCCAGTTAGTCACAGGTCGTAAATGGATGGGTACTGCTTTTGGTGGGGGGAAAGGTCGTTCACAATTACCGGGAATGGTAGAGCAATCCATGAAAGGTGAAATTCAGCTGGAACCTTTTGTGACTCATACCATGCCATTAGGTCAGATCAATGAAGCTTTTGACCTAATGCATGAAGGCAAGTCGATCCGTACAGTCATTCATTTTGACTAAGCTGTTTTAATCTAAAAAAGACCGGTATTAAACCGGTCTTTTTTATGCGGCTTTCACTTGATTCAGGATACATTAGTGCATGAAAGCCTCACAGAGAGTCACTGAAACAACACACGCCTGCTAATGTCATTACATGCCAGATGCTTATATTAAATAGGACGTATGAAAATACGTGATAAAACCATTTTAAAGAATAAGGATAAGCTCTATGTCGAATGATAATTTTGATCGTGATGTAATTAAGAATGCGCCTAAAGATGTCCGCGATGATTTAAATGCTGATCCAATTACGGGTGAACCTGGCGCACATCCTGTAGGTACAGGTGTAGGTGCTGCAGGTGGCGCAGCGGCAGGTGCAGCCATTGGTGCTGCAGGCGGTCCAGTCGGTGTCGCTGTTGGTGGTGTAGTCGGTGCTGTTGTTGGTGGTCTGGCAGGTAAAGGTGTAGGCGAAGCTATAAATCCAACAGAAGAGCAAGCTTACTGGCGTGATAATTCGATCAATACGCCATACTATTCAGATGCCCGTACTAGCTATAGCGATCTGGATTATGACCGTGATTATGATACGGCCTACCGAGTCGGTTATGAAAACCGTGGCAGCTATGATGCCCATACCCGTTTTGAAGACGTAGAACCTGATTTGAGACTGAAATGGGAACAAATGAAAGGCGAATCTCGTTTAAACTGGGAACAGGCTAAATTTGCAGTGCGTGATGCCTGGAATCGTGTTTCACGTTAATTTTTAATCTTTGGATTAAACTGAAGTTTCTTTGGTAAAATCTGCAATAGGTTTGTGGGTTTTACCAATTTTAGTGATACATCTCACGGTTTGATGAATTAATAAATAAAAGTAGAAAAGTTAATAAATATTTTTTTATATTTAATGCTTGTCAAATGATCACAGAGCGCGTATTTTAATTTCAGAATCACATTTTATGAAAGACATAACATGTTAAAGCAACCTATCATTTCAAACGCATATTTTTATTTCTGGCAGTTTAGCTAATTGCCTGAATGCGTTTGGGCAATGAAAAGGTTGCCCACCAGTTTATACCTGATCGGCAACCCTGATCAGGTTTTTTTATGCCTTTCATTTTTTACAATATTTTGGAGACAGCCATGACAAACTTTAACTATTCATACTTTAACAACTTTTATTGGTCTTATTTTAGTCAGCTAATGACACTCACAACACCTTCGATTAGACCCATAACGCTCAAATAAAAGTTTGGACTGATTGCCAGTCCCAGGATTAAAGTCATGAATACCCCAAATACATCACAACAACATCATGCTGAAAGCATTTTAATTTTACCTCAGCAGCTTAAGCAGCAATTGCCACTGTCTCCGCAATTAGCCAGCCAAGTCGCTGAACACCGTCAAACTATTCAAAATATATTAGAAGGCAAGGATCATCGTTTAATGGTGGTCACAGGCCCATGTTCCATTCATGATGAAGCTTCCGCGCTAGACTATGCAGAAAAATTAAAACAACTTCAGTCACAGCTATCTGATCAGATTTTCCTGGTGATGCGTGCTTATATCGAAAAACCACGGACTACGGTAGGCTGGAAAGGTTTCCTTTACGATCCAAATCTGGATGGTTCATCCAATATGCAATTGGGCTTGGAAAAATCCCGTGACTTATACCTCAAAATCATTGAAATGGGTCTGCCGATTGCCTCTGAAATCCTCAGCCCGATGGCAACTGCTTATTTCGATGACTTACTAGCTTGGGGTGCGATTGGAGCACGTACCAGCGAATCACAAATTCACCGTGAAATTTCCAGTCATATGCCATATAGCATTGGTTTCAAAAATGGTACTGATGGTTCGATCCAGATTGCTCTGGATGCCATTCAGTCTGCCTCTCATCCACATCAATTCCTGGGGATGAGCCAGTCTGGTTTACCATGCATTTTACACTCGCAAGGTAATCCTAAAGCACATTTGATTTTACGTGGCTCGAATAGCGGACCAAATTACCAATTGTCAGAAATTGAGAAAATCCGGGCCAAACATCAGATCGACTTACCGGCATTGGTGATTGACTGTAGTCATGGCAATAGCTCAAAAAATCCTATGCTGCAGCCTGAAGTATTGGAGCAGATCGTGGCAGAGCGCTTACAGACCAATGTTCGTGGCGTAATGCTAGAAAGTCATTTGGTAGATGGCAACCAGAAAATTTCTGAGCAAATGACTTATGGTCAATCTGTTACTGATGGATGTCTGGGCTGGGGAAAAACACGACAACTGTTACTGGAGGTGGCCAATACTTTAGCGATCAGTTGTCTGAAACGTAGTGCCTAAATTTAAAAACCACTTTCTCTGCTTGAGCAGCGGGGAAAGTGCTTTTTTGAATATCAGGAAGCAGTTATTTATAAATATAATTAACCTGTAATAGGTCACATAATTGTGACGATAATTTTCATCAAATTATTAAAATCTGTTTGTGTCCTTGTCTAACTCTAGACACAATAAAAACCAGTATATCTCTCTGAATATATAAATTTTTCAAATATTTAAATATCAAATCCGTTCACTTGGGGATCTCAATGTTTGCGCTAGAGCTTTTAGAAGAAGCACGAAAATTTATGCACCATATGCTAACCAAAGTGGTTGAATATGGCGGTTCAGATTTATTTATTACTGCAGATTTTCCACCAAGTATTAAACATCAAGGTTTGATGAAACCATTTGGACAGCAGACCCTGACCGCTGAGAAAACCAAGCTCTTTGCTTATAGCCTAATGAATGAAAAACAGCGCAATGAATTTGAAACCGAACTTGAGTGTAATTTTGCGATTACTGTTCCGGGTATTTCACGTTTCCGGGTCAATGTATTCCAGCAACAGTTGAATATCGGTATGGTGATTCGTACCATCACTGCGGAAATCCCAAATTTCCAGAAGTTAAAACTGCCTGAATCGCTGAAACATGTGATTATGGAAAAACGTGGTCTAGTCTTGGTGGTCGGTGGAACCGGTTCGGGTAAATCAACTTCACTGGCAGCGATGATTGACTATCGGAATGAAAACTCGGCTGGATATATCATCACGGTAGAAGATCCGGTGGAATATGTACACAAGCATAAAAAATCCATGATTACCCATCGTGAAGTCGGGGTAGATAGCCATTCTTGGCAAAATGCTTTAAAAAATACCTTACGTCAGGCACCCGATGTGATTTTGATCGGGGAAATCCGCGATACAGAAACTATGGAACATGCGATTGCTTTTGCTGAAACTGGGCATCTTTGTTTAGGTACGTTGCATTCCAATAATGCCAACCAGACTTTAGACCGGATTATTAACTTCTTCCCAGAAGAACGTCGCAATCAGTTGTTGATGGATTTGTCCTCCAATATGAAGGCTATTATTTCACAGCGTTTGGTTCGGACTCAGGATGGCAAGGGACGTCGAGCAGCCATTGAAATCATGTTAAATACACCGCTCATTTCAGACTTGATTTTGAAAGGAGAGTTTCATGAGTTGAAAGCGATTATGGCAAAATCACGGGAATTGGGAATGCAGACCTTTGATCAGGCTTTATTTGAACTCTATAACCAAGGCGAAATTTCTTATGAAGAAGCATTACGTAATGCCGATTCAACCAATGAATTACGTTTACAGATCAAATTAAAAAGTAATCGTCAAGACAATGCTCCGGCTGGGCAAGCCACCCAATTTTCCATGATTACAGAACCGAAAACAACTGATAAAGATGCAGAAGATCATTCGGAAACGGAATAAAAAATTCTAATTTTCTATTAGATAAAACAAAAAAATCAGCCCTCAGGCTGATTTTTTTATCCAAAATCAAAATTAAAGCCCGGCTTCATACTCTGTATTTGAAAGTAGTTTTTCAACATCTGCGATATTATCTGGCTTAATTTTATAGATCCAGCCTTTGCCGTATGGATCATCATTAATGAAATCTGGATCATCTTCAAGATCAGGATTGATTTCAACCACTACACCAGACACTGGTGCATGAATATCGGAAGCTGTTTTTACTGATTCAACCACGCCAGCTTGTTCGCCCGCAGTAATATGTGAATCAAGATCTGGTGCTTCTACATAGACTAAATCGCCTAACGCATCCTGTGCATGGTCGGAAATACCGGTCACAACAAGATCACCCTCAATGCGCACCCATTCATGTGTACTTGCGTACTTTAATTCTGCAGGATGATTCATTGATAACTCCTTAAAAATCTTAAGATCATTTTTGACATGTTTTATACATTCTTTTTAAGCAAAACAAAAGGCTTATATTTCCTTATAAATAAGGATCTTTGCGCCAGTTGCTCGGGCTGCGACCACTCCAGCGTTTAAATGCCCTGCTAAAATTGGCGACATCACTATAGCCCAGTTCATCGGCAATCTGTTCCAGAGTGAAATCTGTCCGGGATAATAACGAGGTGGCATGCCGGTAACGCACTTCATCGACCAGGGTAGAAAAGGAGGTGCCTTCGGCGGCGAGTTGACGTTTTAAGGTGCGGTCAGACATGTGCAAGCGATCCGCCACACTTTCAATACTGAGATAGTGTTGCTCAGCATGGGTCAATATATCCCGGACACGCATGGCAATCCGATGCCGTTCACCCAAGGCAGAAAGTTCCGTTTCACACTGGTTAATCGCAATCTGGCTGGCAATCGGATCGGCATGCACCAGCTTGTTCATCAGGTAGCTTTTATCAAAGCTCAGAATTAAATGCGGTTGTTCAAAACGGAACTGATGGGTGGGGAACTTCGCCATAAAGCGTTCAAAATCTTCCGGCTTTTTGAAATCGAAGTCGATTTCTCCTGTCGCATCAGTAACGCCTGTAATCGCTTTGGCCATACTGATCAGACCGATCATCAAGGCAATGGAAATTTCGGTGCGCAGAGGTTCAAGCTGAATATCGGTTTGCAACTGTACCGTGGCTTTGGCACCAAAAGTCGAGAAAAATAGTTGCAGGAAGGGTAAACGGAGTTGAATAAATCGGTTCGCCAGTACCAGCGCATCGGTAATATTATTCGCCGTCATAATGGCATAGCCAATAAAGCCATGAATCGAGATCCGCATCTGTGTGCCAAGATGATAACCTAAGGTCGGCTCTCCGGTCAGTTTCAGGGCATATTTGACCAGTTCATTGGCGACAGGAGTTGGAATACGAAAATCAGGATCTGCCAACTGTTCACTAGTCAGGCCAAAAGGTTGGAAAAGCGACTCATTATTATAACCCCAGCGGGAAATGACATCGAGAAGCAGGAGACCGTAAACACCTGGAATTCCTTGGTCTTGGCGTGGAGCAATTGTTTTCATGCGCGATCCGTTGCACTCATTCAAATTTTTTTATTTATAAATAGATATTGGCATGAAGCCGCCAAATTTTTCATTAAAATTGTTGGACAAAATTTTGGCGATTGTGACTCTGCCACTGGCAGATTAGCCTGAATTCAGCATTAAAATCAATTTAAACCACATAATTTTATTGATGAAATTAAAATTATTTTATTGAACCGGTCACATCTCTGCATTGGCTGGCTCAGGGCAAGAAGATTGTCTAAGCATTGAATAGGGCTTCATCAGAGTGCTTTCAGAACTGGAGAGTTATGTCATTTCATTAAAATACCAGATAGATGGCAACTTGCTGTTCATCTGTAGAGAAAATTTTAAAAAGAAAGGTCTGGGCAAAGTTTTCTTTTGTCCCAGACCGGTTCAGTATTGAAGACAATCAAATCGTCAACGGTTTAATCGTCTTGCTGATTTTGTATTAATCAAGATTTTTCGATGCTTTGACCTGTTGCTGAATCAACATGCCGCCCGTTTGACGCTGCCAAAGCTGGGCATAGATGCCATTCAATGCTACCAGTTCATCATGCGTGCCTTGTTCGGCAATTCGACCCTGATCCAGCACAATCAGACGATCCATCTGGGCAATGGTAGACAGGCGATGAGCAATGGCAATCACGGTTTTACCCTGCATCAAGTCGTCCAGACTGTTTTGAATTGCTGCTTCGACTTCAGAATCCAGCGCACTGGTCGCTTCATCCAGAATCAGAATCGGCGCATCTTTCAGGAATACACGTGCAATTGCAATTCGCTGACGCTGTCCGCCGGAAAGTTTCACGCCACGTTCACCGACATAGGCTTCATAGCCTTTTTTGCCACGCAAATCCGTCAGATTAGGAATAAATTCTTCTGCTTTGGCTTTACGCACAGCTTCAAACATTTCTTTATCAGTCGCATCTGGACGACCATATTTAATGTTTTCCGCGACAGTGCGATGTAGCAGTGAAGTATCTTGAGTCACTAATGCAATATTCTTGCGCAAACTGTCCTGAGTCACATCGTCAATATCCTGACCATCAATCAAGATACGACCCTGGTTAATATGATAAAAATGCAGCAACAGTTGAATCAGGGTAGATTTCCCTGCACCTGAACGGCCGACAATACCAATTTTTTCACCTGGGCGAATGGTCAGATTAAACTGATCAATCACGTTTTTATCATTATAGGCAAAGCTGACATTTTCGAATTTAATTTCACCGTGATTGAGCTGTAGCTCTTTGGCACCCGGTTTATCTTCAATGGCAATTTTGCGGCCTAAAGTTTTCATACCATCCTGAATGGTACCGACATTTTCAAACAGGGCAGAGGTCTGCCACATCATAAATTCGGCAATACTGTTCAGTTTCAGTACCATTGCTGTAGTTGCAGCAATAATTCCCAGCTCGGCCTGACCTTCCATCCACAGCCAGATCGCGGTACCCAGTACGCCGCCATATAACACTACACTCAGCAGTAAAATACTGATTTCGTATTGAGCACCCAGACGCATCTGTTTATATACCGTGACCATAAATTCCTGCATCGAAGTCTTGGCATACTGGCTTTCACGACCGGCATGAGCAAACAGCTTCACGGTCTGGATATTGGTATAGGCATCTGTGATACGACCAGTCATAACAGCACGGGCATCCGCCTGAGCATTGGAAATTTTGCTCAAACGCGGAATGAAATAACACGCGGCACAGATAAACAAGGCTAGCCAGACCATTAGTGGAATGATCAGCAAGGGTGAAATTGCACCTAAAACAATATTGATGGTGATGAAATAAATCAACACATAAGCCAGCATGTCACCCAGAATGACCCAGAATTCGCGTACTGCCAGAGCGGTTTGCATGACTTTGGCCGATAATCGTCCGGCAAAATCGTTGTGGAAAAAATCCAGGCTTTGTTTCATCAGCAGATTATGAAAGCGCCAGCGTAAACGCATCGGGAAGTTGCTATACAGAATCTGATGCTTAATCAGGGATTGTGCGCTGGCAAAGAAAATATTGGCCAGCAGAACAATACTCAGCAAGGTTAAATTGCTGGCATGCTGTTCCAAAAAAGTATCGGGCTGGCTTTTACTGAGCCAGTTCACCAGCTCACCAATTTTTGAATACAGGAAAGCTTCGAAGCTGGCAGCACCGGCGGTACATAGCACCAGAATCAGTAAATAACGGCGAACTCCATAGGCTGCCTGCCAGACAAATGGAAAAAACTTGGTTGGTAAAGTTTGGTTCAGATTTTTGGTGGGATAGGGGTCAACCAGTCTTTCAAGCCATCGAAACATTATCGTACTCTTATCATGCATTTTGCTTTTCGGGAATTATAAAGGATTCTGTTTTTTTAAGCCCGTAATTGGGTGAAATTGCCACAAAATGATTCACTCAATTAAAACTTAGATTATAAAAATTAAACTAAAGCCAGATTTATGCCAGTCAGGATTTAAACATCTCATGAAATAAAAAAGCCTGAAATGCAGTAGCATGTCAGGCTTGAGATTGGATGACTTGTGTTTAAGTAATAATGGAAGATGGTTGAGTAAATGCTTCCTTTAAATCAAGACCTGAAGGCGCTTGATAGACCTTTAATCCAAATTCCGGAATAATCGCCAGCAGATGATCCATGATATCCGACTGGATATTTTCATACTCCACCCAGGCGGTGGTATTAGTAAAGGCATAAATCTCTAATGGTAAACCCTCACTGGTTGGCTGCAATTGGCGCACCATCAGGGAATGATTTTTACTAATGCCCGAATGTTGTTGCAGATAAAACTCTACATAGGCACGGAAAGTTCCCAGATTGGTGAGACGGCGCTGGTTATATTGCGAATGATGACTCAGTTGCAGGTTAAATTGTTCCAGTTCCTCTGATTTTGTATTCAGGTACTGGTCGAGCAAAATAAAATTTTTCAGCTTATTCTGTTCTTCAGCCGACATAAAATGCACGCTGCTTTGATCAATATGAATCGAGCGCTTGATCCGGCGCGCACCGGCTTCCTGCATGCCACGCCAGTTTTTAAAGGTATCCGTCACCAGTTTATTGGTCGGAATCGTGGTCACCGTTTTATCAAAGTTCTGTACCGTAATGGTATGTAATGACATATCAATGACATCGCCGTCCGCATTCAGCGAGGGCATTTCGATCCAGTCGCCAATCCGCACCATGTCATAAGATGAAATCTGCACTGACGCCACCAGTGACAAAATGGTATTTTGAAAGACCAGCATCAACACCGCGGCCATGGCACCGAAGCCAGCCAGCAAGGTAAAGACATCCTTTTTCAGGAAAGTGCCGAGAATCATCAGGCCACAGACAATAAAGATAATCAGCTTGACCAGCTGCAAATAACCTTTAATCGGTTTGTTACGTGACTTGGGATTACGCTGATAGACCAGGTTAAAAATATTCAGTAATTCACCAAGAGCCAGGGCAATCGTCAGGAAGATAAAAGCCTGTGCACCCATTTGCACAAAGGACTCAACCTTGTCAGATAAATGCGGTACCGTGGTAATCCCGTTCATGATCACCACTGCCGGAACAATATTGGCAATCCGGCGAATTACGCTATGCTCAGCAAAAATCTGATTATTGGCAAAAGGCATTCTGGAAATCAGTTGACGTATTCCGCGTACCACAATCTGTTTGGCAAATAGATTGGCAAGAATCGCCAGTAAAATCACAATACTCAGTGAAGATAGCATTTCCAGCCATGGGTACTGATTTGCCCATTCTTGAATATTCCGAATAAAATTAAACTGTTCCAAACGATCTTTCTCTTCAATCAAAAATTTAGATCAAGTTTATAGTTTTGGATCAGATTTTTTAATATTGGATAACTTTTTAAAACATATCTATTGGTGCAAATCGTTCAATAAAAGTGCCTACAAATAAAAAACCGGCGACTTAGCCGGTTTATGATCTTCGATATTTCAGTAATGATATCGCGATGCTTACCACATCAAGTCATCAGGAATAACATAAGCTGCATATGGATCTTCTTCATCGGTGGTTTCTTCATTTTTCTCTGAATTATTCACAATGATAAAGCCCTGCATTTTCGCATTGATACGCTCTGCCAGAGCTTTAGGCAAGAAAGCATAGCTGTCATTTTCACGTGCAATCACCAGACTGCCTGCCACCAGTGCATTATAGATCTGCTGGTTTAAATAGACCTTTTTGATTTTGCTGTCATCAATAAACTGATAGACCGCATCGCCGTCAGTATCACGGATTTTGTGCTGATTAATCATTTGCATGATTGCGGCTTTGAGTTCTTTTTCCTGCAAAGCTGCTTTTTTCTCTTGCTCAATCGCCTGATCTTTAGCCATTTTTTGCTGTTTGTCTTGTTCAATCTTGGCCTTGATTTCAGCCTCGGTACCGTCACCGGTGCGTTTTTCATGCACAGCCTGTTTAGACAGTTTTTTGGCTTTTTTATTATCGACCAATCCTGCCTTTAACAATTGTGCCTGCAATGCATTTTTAACCATGAGAATGTCCAGATATTAGTCGTGTTGATGTCGATAACGTAAATAAATCACCCAATACGTGAGACTGAGAACCAGACTCAGCACTGCCGGGATGAGGAATGCATTTAATTTTAAATAAGGATATAGCCAGCTGGCAAGAATGCCACCGCTTAAAAAACCGAGCAAAATAAGCAAATGCAGAACCACGCGTCGTGATTCCACCTCTAAACCGCGCAAACGGTAGCCCATCGCCAAGCCGAGGTCGGTCAGTACGCCAGATAAATGCGTGGTGCGAATGATGGCACCTTTATAATGGCTGACCATGGCATTTTGCACCCCCATGGCAACACAGGCCCATAACAAGGCGTAGCGCGGGAAATAGGGCAACAATAACCAGCAGATCAAAATAAAAATAGCCACCAGACTTAAAGGGTAACCATAAAGTTGCCCTAGGCGAAAGTGACTATTTCCAAGAATGAGCCCGCTATAGGATGAACCAATGACATAGCAGAGTGTGACCAAAAAGAGATACAACATCTGTTCTGGTTGCCAGTTCAGCAGGGCCATGGCCAGCATGCTGACATTGCCGGTCATATGTGAAACAGACTGGTGCAGTACCGTCACCAGACCCAGGACGTTAATCATGCCGGCATTGACCGCAAGAAAAAACGCCCCTAATTGTACCCAGGTAGGTAAACGCTGTAATGGCATAACAACATCATTGGCTAAACATATTGATTAATCAATATAAAATCAATTTGATGCGCGGTCTACTGCTGCAGTAAATAAAACATCAGTCGATGAGTTTAGCGCGGTTTCAGTAGAATCCTGCAATACGCTGATGACCATACCAATGGCGACCACTTGCATGGCGATATCCGAAGAAATACCAAACAGGCCACATGCAACTGGAATCAATAGTAATGAACCGCCTGCAACACCTGAAGCGCCACATGCCGAAACGGTTGCCACCACAGAAAGAATGAGCATAGTGCTGAAATCGACGCTAATCCCCAAAGTATTTACAGCCGCCAATGACAATACAGTAATGGTCACAGAAGCACCTGCCATGTTGATCGTAGCACCCAAAGGAATTGCGATACTTGAAGTTGATTCCTTGACGCCCAGACGTTTTGCCAAGTCCAGATTGACTGGAATATTGGCTGCCGAACTACGGGTAAAGAAAGCGGTAATGCCACTTTCGCGCAAGCAAGTGAATACCAGTGGATACGGGTTGTTGCGTGTCATTAAGGCAACCAGAAGCGGATTAATTACCAGTGCAACGAAAACCATCGTTCCGAGCAACACAGCAAGTAAATGTACGTAACTGGTCAGCGTATCCAGACCAGATTCAGCAAAAGTCACTGCAACCAGACCAAAAATACCCAAAGGTGCAAAGCTGATCACTAAACGAATCACATAGTTCACTGCAAAGGCTGCATCATTCAAAAGCGTCTTGGTGCTATCCGATGCATGACGGAAAGCGATGCCTAATGCCACTGACCAAGCCAGGATGCCAATAAAGTTTGCTTCAGCAATTGCAACAACCGGGTTGGCGACAAAGCTGAGCAGCAAATTCTTCAGGATTTCTACCAAACTGCCAGGAGGCTGCAAGTCAGCCTGTGCAGCAATATCCAGGAACAGCGTACTTGGAAATAAGATGCTCGACACCACAGCGCTCAGTGCAGCAAGGAACATACCGACCGCATACATCAGCATAATCGGCTTGATGGCGGCGTTAGATTGGCCCACTTTAAAATTCGCGATAGAAGCTAAAACTAAAATGAAAACCAGAATCGGTGCAACAGACTTCAAGGCTTTAATAAACAGGTCGCCCAATAGGCTTAATGAGGGAGTAGCTTCGGGAAATACCACAGCCACACCCACACCTAAAATAATGGCGATGATGATTCGAGAGACTAAGCTCATGCGCATAAGGGCAGAAAACATAAGGTTGCCTTGTGAAAATTACGAGGGCTAAATTTGGGAAAAAGTTGCGCTATTTTATACTTAATTTAAACAAGGCTTAAAATATATTTTCATATTAAAAACAAGATATTGATATTATTGATATATTCTAAAATTAACGGGTTTAAAACATTGCTTATATTGAAGAAAAACTTCTTACAATGATGAATAAATCAGCATATTTAAAATTGTATTCATGAAATAAATATCAAAGTTAAATAGATAAATTCAAATTATATTTGAAAATTCAAAAAATATTGGAGCTATGACCGGTTTGAATCTCCGGCCATAAGTTCCAGTATCTGTTGTCTTAAATTGTATAATCTTTATGCTGCTCAAAGATCTCTGGCGCCAGGTCCTGAATCGCCTGAAAATGGGTCAGATAAATCCGACCGCTCAGATGCGTCATCAATTTAGAAGCTTGCAGCTTGTCCATGACCGGACCTTTAACTTCGGCAAAATGCAGGCGAATATCCAGTTTGGCCAGTTCTGCATTTAAATCTTCCAGCATTTCCAGGGCACTCAGATCAATCGCACTGATGCTGGAACAGTTGATAATCACATGTTGTAGCTGGTCATTCAGGCTGATCTCATTGATCAGATAACCTTTAAAGCTATTGGCATTCAGAAACGTCAGATTCTCATCAATCCGCAGTGACAGCACCCGATCGGAGGTACTGACCTGATGCCGCTGAATATTTCGAAAATGCTGGGTACCTTCGACCAGACCGACGACCGCAATATGCGGTCGGCTGATTCGCCATAACATCAGCACAAAGGTCGAGACGATCCCAATAATCAAGCCGGTCGAAATATCAATCAGGACCACGCCGAGAAAAGTAATCCACATGGCAAGGCCATCTGCCTTGGAATAGCGCCAGGCATCAAAAAATGGCTGGAAATTAACCAGCTTCCAGATAGAAACAATAATCGTCGCGGCCAGAATGGTCAGCGGCAGATCTTCAAAAAATCCGGTAAAGAACAGGCTCACGAAAATAATCAGAATCGAGGATAAAACACCGGCCATAGGTGATTTAGCACCGGCATCCGCATTCACCACCGTCCGCGACAGGCTGCCCGTCACAGGAAAAGCTGAACTTACGCCTGCACTGATATTGGCCAGACCGAGCGCGATCAGTTCCTGATTACTGTTTAAATGACTGCGTTGCTGTAAGGCCGTAGCTTGAGCAATCGACAAGGATTCCACAAAACTGATCATGGCGATCATGCTGGCACCAGGTAACAAGGTCATCACCAGTTCCCAGTTCCAGTGAGGAAAGGACAAGGGCGGGAAACCGGATGGGATTGCACCGACGGTTTTAATGCCCTGAAGCTTTAAATCCAGAAAGACAATCGCCGCAATCCCGAGGCATACCAGAATCAGGGGCACCGCACGGACTAAAAAATCTGTAGAACCGATCCGGCTTTGTACCGCCTGAGATTTTAATAACTTGGGCAGATAGATCAACAGACCGATAGAGAGCAGGCCGAAAATCAGACTCGGCACGTGCAGCAGCGGAAAATATTGCAGCAAACTGCTGGCAAACTCCGGAATGTTATTGGCTTTTAAGGGAAGATCGACCAAAAACTTTAATTGCCCAAAAGCAATCAATAAGGCAGAGGCAATAATAAAGCTTTGGATCACTGGATGACTGATCAACTGGATCAGAAAACCAAAACGAAATAATCCCAAAAGCAGGGAAATAATCCCGACCATCAGTGCCAATAAGGTCGCAGCTTCGATATAGACCGGTGAGCCGACTTCAAAAAGTGGATTGAGCGTAGCAAAAGTCATCATGGAAATGATGGCCACCGGGCCAATCGATAAAGTCGAACTCCCACCAAGCAGCGCATAAATGATCATCGGCAGGATACTGGCATATAAGCCCATGATCGGCGGCAATCCTGCCAGCATGGCATAGGCCATCCCTTGAGGCACCAGCATTGCCACCACAATCAGGGCGGCCAGCACATCGGACTTAAATTTGACCGGCGTATAGTGGCTTAACCATGCCCAGGCAGGCAGTTTATGCAGAAGTTTAGACTTGGAATTTGGCATAAAAAGGTCTAAATCACAAATATAGATATATTATGCACAAATTCTGCTAAGAAGTCTTAGCTGATCTAGATTCTTGATGATTCATATAAAATGAATCATCTGGGCCAGTCACGTATCATTTCAAAAACCCTATTTTAAAGTTTTATGATCTTGATTGAATGGTGTAGAACGATATCAATAAGAGTTTAAAGAAACTCATCTTGATGACTGAAAAAAGAAAGATTCGTTATTTAGCTGAATTGCCGCAATACAATTGATAAAGGGTGTTTAAGACCACAATTAAATTTTGATCTTTAATTGAATAATAAATCTGTTTGCCGTCGCGTCGGGTATCTACCACATCGCTTTTACGCAGCATCATGAGCTGTTGGGAAAGAGTCGGCTGTTTAATCTCAGTTATTTCCTCAATTTCTGAAACATTCAGTTCCGCTTGAGACAGATGGCATAAAATAAGAAGACGGTCGGTATTGGCCAGAGATTTTAAAATGCCGACGACTTGTTCTGCTGAATCGCGCATAGTCGTGATTTCAAAATCGGTTTTCATTCAATATGTCCATTATAAAGTTACAGCCCGCTAATTATACGGGTCTTAGCCCGTAATACCTTGCTAAAAACAGTTAAGTTTTATGGTTTTTAATGAATTGAATTATCAATTAAAATTATATTTTAAATATTGATAGATAAGATAAATTTATTGCATAGTGCAGAAAGTATTTTAGTTCACATTCGTGCAATCAAGTGCAAGTTTCATCAAACATCTACAAAGCAAAAAAATGCTTGTATGATGTTTAAGCGACTTGAACCAATAACATCAGGGATATCATCATGAGTACAGATTCAGCTTTTCCAACACCTAATAATTTAGGTATAGCGGTTTATAGTAATAATGCAGACGCGATTGGAAATACACCGCTTGTTCGTATTAATCGTGTGATTTCCGCTCCGGCCACGGTACTTGCGAAAATTGAAAGCCGTAATCCGGCATTTTCAGTCAAGTGTCGTATTGGTGTCGCGTTGATTAATGATGCTGAAAAATCTGGCAAACTCAAACCCGGTATGCATATTGTCGAGCCAACCAGCGGCAATACCGGGATTGCATTGGCTTTTGTTGCCGCGGCCAAAGGTTATGACATTACTTTGACCATGCCTTCAAGCATGAGTATTGAACGCCGTAAGGTGGTGAAAGCATTGGGTGCCAATCTGGTTTTGACTGATCCGGCCAAAGGTATGAAGGGCGCGATTGAAGAGGCAGAACGTTTGCTGAATGAGAACCCTGAACAATATTTCCTGCCACAACAGTTTGAAAATCCGGCCAACCCTAAAATTCATGAAGAAACCACGGGCCCAGAAATCTGGGAAGCGACTGCGGGCAATGTCGATATTCTGGTCGCAGGTGTCGGAACGGGTGGAACCATTACCGGTATTTCACGCTACTTTGAAAAAGTGAAAAACAAGCCTTTATATTCTGTGGCGGTGGAACCTGCTGAGTCTGCAATTATTGGTCAGGCCAAACGCGGTGAAGACATTACACCTGGACCACATAAAATTCAGGGGATCGGTGCCAACTTCATTCCAGGCAATTTGGACCTAGACCTCGTTGATGAAGTGATTGCCATTCATAGTGCAGATGCAGTCGAGTGGGCACGTAAAACAGCAGCTCAGGAAGGTATCCTGGTCGGTATTTCAAGTGGCGCGGCTATGGCAGCAGCAGCCCAATTGGCGGCTCGCCCTGAAAATGCCGGTAAAAATATTGTGGTGATTTTGCCAGATGGTGGTGAACGTTACCTGTCTTCGATCCTGTTTGAAGATATTTCTGCTGAATAACATTGATGCATTTTATATTTTAAACACTGTTAGACAAGCCCGAAGTCATCTTCGGGCTTTTTATTGGGTAGTTTTAAATCGCAGCAGGACGCTGCATTATTTTTAAAATAGTCAGATGAAGGACTTGACCTTACCATGATGGGAATGTTTAAGCTATAACATCAACAGTGAGTTGAGGCATGGAGATGGGCATGGTAGAACAAGACAGCAACCGCTTATATGAGCAGCAGGTGCAGATTGGCGGTATGACCTGTGCCTCCTGTGTCGCTCGGGTGGAAAAAGCCTTGAAAAAAATTGAAGGTGTGGTCGAGGCATCTGTCAACCTGTCGACTGAAAAAGCTTTTATTAAAAGCCAGCAGCCGATTGCTGCCGCTGCGCTGGTTCAAGCAATTGAAAAATCCGGTTTCGATGTACCGACGCAACAGTTTGATTTGAACATTGAAGGGATGACCTGTGCATCCTGTGTGGCTCGCGTAGAAAAAGCCCTAAAAAAAGTGGAAGGCGTGTTGGATGCACAAGTGAATCTGGCCACTGAAAAGGCGCATGTGAGTGCGATCAATTCTGTGCCATTGTCCAAGCTGACTCAAGCCGTGCAAAAAGCCGGTTTTGATATTCAGAGCGATCGCATTGAACTGGCTATTGAAGGCATGACTTGCGCTTCATGTGTGGCACGTGTGGAAAAAGCTTTATTGAAAGTAGAAGGTGTCAGCGAAGCACAGGTCAATCTGGCCACCGAAACGGCCTGGGTGAAAGCCTTACATTCCCAGATTCCGGCCTTGATTGCTGCTGTGGAGAAAGCCGGTTATCAGGCTACAGTAAAATCCGGTACGGATATGTCGGCAGATAGTCATGGTGCTTTTCAGGAAAAGAAAGCCAATGAAACGGCACAACTGAAACGAGATTTATGGCTTGCAGTCATTCTGACAGCGCCTGTATTTATTCTGGAAATGGGCTCGCATCTGATTCCGGCATTTCATCATTTTATTGCCCATACGCTGGGAACCCAGAACAGCTGGTATCTGCAGTTTGTACTGACCACTTTGGTGCTGATTATTCCGGGACGGCGTTTTTATCAGCATGGTATTCCAGCTTTATTACGTCTGGCACCAGATATGAATTCTCTGGTCGCAGTCGGAACCATTGCAGCTTACGGATTTTCCTGTATTGCGACCTTTTTTCCACAGCTGTTACCGCAGTCCACCGTGCATGTGTACTTTGAAGCGGCCGCCGTTATTGTCGCGCTGATTTTACTGGGGCGTTATCTGGAAGCTAAAGCCAAAGGTAAAACCTCGGAAGCGATTCAGTATCTGGTCGGTTTGCAGCCGAAAACAGCCCGAGTGCAACAAAATAATCACTGGGTTGATCTGGCAATTGCCGATGTACAACAAGGCATGCTGATTGAAATCCGCCCGGGTGAAAAAGTCGCCGTCGATGGTGAAGTGGTTGCCGGGCAAAGTTATATCGATGAAGCGATGATTAGCGGTGAGCCTTTACCTGTGGCCAAACAGGCTGGTGATCAGGTTGTCGGCGGTACGGTAAACCAGAACGGAACATTGCAAATCAAGGCTACTGCGGTCGGCCAGGATTCGGTACTGGCGCAGATTATTCAGATGGTGGAACAGGCACAAGGTTCAAAATTACCGATTCAGGCCGTGGTTGATAAAGTGACTTTATGGTTTGTGCCGGCTGTTATGGCGCTAGCGGCCTTGACCTTTATGGTCTGGTTCCTGTTTGGGCCTGAGCCGAATCTGACCTACGCCTTGGTAAATGCAGTCGCCGTACTGATTATTGCCTGTCCATGTGCGATGGGACTGGCGACTCCTACCTCAATTATGGTCGGAACTGGACGTGCAGCAGAACTGGGCGTGCTATTCCGTAAGGGTGAAGCTTTACAGTTGCTGCAACAAACCAAAGTCGTCGCGCTGGATAAAACCGGAACCTTAACTGAGGGAAAACCGCTGCTGACCGACTTTGAAGTCACTGCAGATTTTAATCAGCAGACCGTATTACAGCTCGTCGCTTCAGTGGAGGCCAAGTCAGAACATCCGATTGCCCACGCCATTGTTCAGGCTGCTCGTGAGCAAGAACTGCAACTGAGTAAAGTGACCGATTTTGATTCGATCACTGGTGCAGGGGTAAAAGCACAGGTTGCTGGTCAGCAGCTGCATATCGGTGCAGAACGTCTGATGCAGGACTTGGGCTTAAATGTCGATCTGTTTAGAGCTACTGCACAAAAGCTCGGTGATCAGGGCCGCAGTCCTTTATATGTAGCGATTAATCAAAAGCTGGCTGCGATTATTGCTGTCGCTGACCCGATTAAACCGACTACTTATAGCGCGATTCAGGCCTTGCATGACCAAGGCCTTAAAGTAGCGATGATTACGGGTGATAATCAGCATACTGCGCAGGCGATTGCCAAACAGCTGAAAATCGATCAGGTGATTGCGGAAGTCTTGCCGCATGAAAAAGTCGATGCCGTACGACAACTCCAGCAGCAATACGGCGTGCTCACTTTTGTTGGGGATGGAATCAATGATGCACCGGCATTGGCCCAGGCCGATGTCGGTATGGCGATTGGAACCGGTACCGATGTCGCGATTGAAGCAGCCGATGTGGTGTTGATGTCAGGCAATTTACAGCATGTGGCTACAGGCATTGGTTTAAGTCAGGCGACCATGCGCAATATTAAACAGAACCTGTTTTGGGCCTTTGTCTACAATATTGCCTTAATTCCGATTGCCGCGGGTGTGCTTTATCCATTTTGGGGTATATTGTTATCGCCAATGTTTGCCGCAGGTGCGATGGCGTTGTCCTCCGTGTTTGTCGTCAGCAATGCCTTGAGATTAAAAGCCTATCAACCGGTGCAGTTTAAGGAGTCAGTATGATGAATATTGGTCAGGCGGCAAAACGTTCTGGCATCTCTGCGAAAATGATTCGTTATTATGAAGACATTGGTTTGTTGCCGGCTCCGAAACGCAGTGATACAGGTTATCGGGTTTATAGTGATGCGGATATTAAAATCTTAAGTTTTATCCAGCATGCACGTGAACTCGGCTTTTCTTCAGAGCAGATGAAAGAATTACTTGGTCTGTGGCTGAACAGCTCACGCCAGAGCAGCGAGGTTAAACAGCTGGCACAAAAACATATCCAGTTTTTACAACAGAAAATTGCCGATATGCAGCATATGCTGATGATATTACAGCAATCGGTGGAACAATGTGCCGGCAATGAACAGTCTGATTGCCAGATTTTAAAACAGATTGAACAGGGTGTCGTCCCTGAGCAGCACTGACCTGATCTGCAGTTCAGCTCAGATTAAATATAGTCTGCCGAATCAGATAAACTTTAAACCGATCCTATGGAGCTAAACATGAAATTCCGTATTGAAAACATGACCTGTGGTGGCTGCGCGCGCAGTGTCACGGCTACGATTAAAGATCTGGATGAAAATGCCACTGTGAATATTGATGTGGCCACTAAACTGGTTGAAGTTGAATCGACAGCCAGTGAATCTGAGATTGTTGCAGCTTTAACCGAAGATGGTTTTCCACCTGTGGCTGCCTGATCATTGTTGAGTTAGATCGCGAAAGTGATCTTATGAACTCATACAACCAAATAAAAAAATGCCTGATCGAATCAGGCATTTTTTTATTATAGTGATTATACCGATGAGATTTTATCTGGCGTCATGAGTGCCTGATTAATATAAAGTTTAATTAAACGTTCACGTGACCCAATTGCTTTTTGGTAATTGGTCGAATTTAATAACAGCGAAGCGCCATAGGTGACTGTCCAGATATAAGATAAATAATCGCGAATCGACATGGCACTTTCTAAAGCCACCAGATAATCATGGGTGATGTCTTTAATCCGGATAATCCGTTCTTCACGAATACGATAAAGCTCCTGAAATAACTCTTTCAGATTTTTTTCGTTATTGGTTAAACGCTCTTCAATGACATGCAACAGGATGGTTCGGTTTGAATTGAGCATGTGATAGAGCATATATTGTGAAACATAATTTTTAATATCGTTATTATGCTTTTTTGATATTTCTAGAATTCTTTTTTCATTCAGAATAATCAGTTCTAAATATAACTGGTTCTTGCTTTTAAAATGTTTGTAGATGGTTCCTTTTGCGATGTCCAGTTCACTGGCCAGCTCACTCAGGGTAATGTCCTGATTATTATCCAGTAGCAGGCTTTCCGCCATGCTGAGGATCTTCTCTTTACGAAGAAGGAAGTTCTGCTGTCTTACAGTCGTCATCTTCTTGGTCCATACTTTTCGAAAAAGAACCTTTCAAGAATATGCAATTTTGCACGCGATGGCTATAAAACTAAGGTCGTGATATTTATCTCATTTTGTATATTTATGCAGCAACTGCTGACAAATAAAAATAGCGATGCTGAGCAGCCAGAAATATTGTCAAGAAAACTGAACCCTAGAGATCAACTTTGCTAAATAAAATTCCATTTTCAGTATAATTATTTTATTGTTTCAGCGCACGAAGCTAAATCCTTCGACTGTTTTAAGCCCATATTTATCCGGGTTTAGTACGGAAAGTAGATCAATATTAAGCTGGCATATTCAGTCACTTATACTGAACATGAAGACGTGATTGTCAAGGCAACTTTATGAATCTAGATATAGATTTAATACTGCAAGAATTGGATATCACGATTTTAAAATCGCCCGCTTGGATTCTAATGAAAATTAGAAAATATTTGGCAACAGGATTGAGTATCACCCTTTAAGGAATTTAAAAATGCCGATTTATAATGCGCCGCTAAAAGACATGGAATTTATTTTAAATGATGTATTCCAAGCTGAACAATTTTGGCAAGGTAATGAAAATCTTGCACATTTAGATATGGCGACGGCAAATGCAATTCTGGAAGAGATGGCCAAATTTTCCAAAAATGTCATTCTTGACCTGAATCGTCCTGCTGATGAAGAAGGTGGTGCTCAGTTTAACAATGGTGTGGTGACGACACCCAAAGGTTTTAAAGAAGCGTTCAGACAGTTTGCCGAAGGTGGCTGGGTAGGCTTGGGTGCTCCTGAAGAATGGGGCGGGCAAAACATGCCGAAGATGCTCACGGTTCTGGCGGATGAAATGATCTGGAGCACCAACCCATCTTTTATGCTTTATCCACTACTCACTGTGGGTGCAGGTATGGCGATCAATGACCGCGCCTCACAGGAACAGAAAGAAACCTATTTACCAAAATTCTATACGGGTGAATGGTCGGGCACCATGTGTCTGACTGAACCACATTCCGGTACCGATCTTGGCATTATCAAGACCAAAGCTGAACCGAATGAAGATGGTTCGTACAATATTACCGGCACCAAAATTTTTATTACCAGCGGTGAGCATGATCTGAGTGACAATATCATTCACCTGGTTTTGGCAAAAACTCCGAATGCACCAGCAGGTTCACGTGGTATTTCATTATTTATTGTGCCGAAATTTCTGGTCAATGCAGATGGATCACTGGGTGAACGTAATGCAGTATCTGCCGGTTCAATCGAACATAAAATGGGAATTAAAGGCTCGGCGACCTGCGTCATGAACTTTGACGGCGCCAAAGGCTATATGGTCGGTAATGAAAATGAAGGTCTGGCCGGCATGTTCGTAATGATGAACTATGAACGTTTATCTATGGGAATTCAGGGCATTGGTGCAGCAGAATTTGCCTACCAGAATGCAGCACAATATGCGACGGATCGTTTACAGGGCCGTGCATCAACTGGTGCAAAATCTCCAGAAAAACCAGCTGATTCAATTCTGGTTCATGGCGATGTACGCCGTATGCTGCTCAATATACGTGCTAACAATGAAGCCTCGCGTGCTTTTGCAGTGTATGTGGGTCAACAGTTAGATATTACCAAATACTCGACCGATCCTGAGGCGGTACGTAAAGCGACTGACCGTGTGGCCTTGTTGACGCCAATCGCCAAAGCTTACTTAACCGACAAGGCACTAGATTCTGCACTGGAAGCACAAATGTGCTTCGGTGGTCATGGTTATATCCGTGAATGGGGCATGGAACAGTGTATTCGTGACCTGCGTATTTCACAGATTTATGAAGGCACCAATGGCGTACAGGCGATTGACCTGATTGGGCGTAAAACCACCAAATGTAATGGTGCTTATATCGCGGAATATATTGCTGAAATCCGTGAATTTGCACAAAGCTTGGATGATTCATTGACGATTAAAACGGCGACATTAGAGACCTGTCAGCAACTTGAAGACATCACCAGATTCATCGTCGAGCAGTCTAAACTGAATCCTGATTTTGCTAATTCGATTGCTGTCGATTATTTACATGCGATTGGTCTGCTCAGTTTTGTCTATATGTATGCGCGAATTAGCAAAGCCGCTGCAGCCAAAGACGACAGCTACTTCCAGAATAAACTGGTACTGGGCAATTACTATGTGGCTAAAGTACTTCCGGATTTGAGTGCACGAATCCAGCGTATTCAGGCCGGTGCGGAACTGGTCATGCAGTTGCCTGAAGACTATTTTACCGCACAGGCTTAACCCGCAATGATTGCGAAGGACCAGCCCTACAGCGCTTTGGCTATGTAGAGTTGATAACAATGATGAAAAAGGATGAAACTAAAATGATCGTAATTGTAGATGCAGTACGTACCGCGATGGGCGGTTTTCAAGGTTCATTGTCAAGCTGTAGCGCGCCAGATTTGGGTGCTGTGGCAATTAAAGAAGTGGTGGCACGTGCAGGTCTGTCGGCCAAGGATATTGATGAAGTAATCATGGGCTGCGTGCTGCCAGCCGGTTTAAAACAGGGTCCGGCACGTCAGGCCATGCGTCAGGCAGGTCTACCGGATTCAACTGGTGCGACCACCATTAATAAAATTTGTGGTTCTGGTATGAAAGCCGTGATGCAGGCAGCAGATGTGATCAAGGCCGGTTCAGCAGAAATCGTGGTGGCTGGTGGTATGGAATCGATGTCAAACGCACCATATTTGATGGACAAGGCACGTGCCGGTTTCCGCATGGGACATGGCAAAGTCATTGATCACATGTTCCAGGAAGGTCTGGAAGATGCTGAAACAGGTCTGTCGATGGGAATTTTGGCTCAGGAAATGGCGGATAAAAAAGGCTATACGCGTGAGCAGCAGGATGACTATGCGATTGGTTCATTAAACAAAGCCGTGACTGCCGTTCAGCAAGGTTTCTTTAAAGATGAAATCGTACCGGTCACTGTCAGTAGCCGTAAAGGTGATGTGGTAGTAGAGCAGGATGAGCAACCTTTAAATGCCAAGGCTGACAAAATTCCAACTTTGCGTCCAGCGTTCAAAAAAGACGGCACCATTACTGCGGCAAATGCCAGTTCAATTTCAGATGGTGCTTCAGCACTGGTGATCACCTCGAGCGAAATTGCTGCACAGCGCAACTTAAAACCGCTAGCTAATATTGTGGCCTATGCCAGCCATTCGCAGCATCCGTCAGAATTTACTATTGCACCTGTTGGTGCGATTGAAAAAATCCTGAAAAAAACCGGTTGGGATGCTCAGGATGTTGACCTTTGGGAAATCAACGAAGCGTTCGCCATGGTGACTATGTTAGCCATTGATGGTTTTAAACTTGATCCAGCAAAAGTGAACATTAATGGCGGTGCTTGTGCGCTTGGTCATCCATTGGGTTCTTCTGGTTCCCGTATTATCGTGACCTTGATTCATGCCTTAAAACGTACTGGTGGTAAGAAAGGAATTGCGTCCTTATGTATCGGTGGTGGTGAAGCGACTGCGATTGCTGTGGAACTGATTTAAGCACATCCTAAATCGTATATTCAGGTAGCAAACTCAATACTGATTCATTGGAGACTTTCTGCTCTTGGTTTGCCAGGAGCAGGGATTCTTTAAATCATATTAATTTTTAAAATACACAATAAAATCCATATTTTCAGACTTTGCTGATCCCATTCCAGCTATATTTTTACTATAAAAATTACTTTTTAAATTATTTAAAAACTTTTTCCAGCACATGCCGGTGAATAAATCGTAACTTGTCTTTAACTGCTTCGCTCAGCTTGAAGGGGTAGGCATCTTCCAGACCCATACAACGGTTTAAGGCATTCAGATTAAAGGTCAGGGTAACCCAGTTTTCCAGAATATGTTCAAAATCCTGTCCACCAATCGGGCATTCTTTAAAATCCATACTGGCCAGATAGCTGCCATTTCCTTCGACACGCATACCACCATAGTAGGCAGTTTCCAGTGTTTCCATCATATGCAGATAATGTGCCCAGGTTTCTGCCCAGTCTTCCCAGGGATGGGCGGTGGCATAAGCACTGATATACTTTTCCTGCCAGTTGATTGGTGCGCCTTCGTTATAATGGCGTTCAAGTGCCTTGCTGTAGTCTTGCCGCTCATCGCCAAAATACTGACGGAATTCATCTAGCAATTCCGGATGCATATGTTGCATGAGCGCAAAATAATAATGGCCGCTTTCATGACGAAAATGACCCAATAAAGTCCGGTAGTTTTCACCCATATTCACACGTGTAGTTTCACGATAAACCACATCAGCTTCAATGGCATTGAGGGTAATGACACCATTGGCATGACCAATTAAAACAGGCTTGTCTTCTTGGGGCAGGAGAAAATCAAAACGCAGACCAAATGGATCATCTTCAGACTTTTTAGGACGTGGCATCATGTTCATGCGCTGTGCCAAATACAGAAAACGGCGTTTGGCTTCTTCCAGTCGAAACCAGTAAATCAGGTTCTCGGAATTTTCCAGATCAGGAATGACATGAGTCAGCTGACAGGATTCACAAAACTCCTCGTCTTCATCGCTAGGAATCATCCAGTTGCATACCTGATAATTTACATAATTGTGACAGGGTTTATAACTGGCATGCTGGTAGTTTTTGGCGATTGGAACCCATCGCTCAGCACTCTGTTTTTCGAATGCGCATAGCTCTTTTTCCGAAGCGATATAACCGATCGGTGACAGACAGTGATCACAAACTGATTTGTAAAAAAACAGCTGTTGCTTGCAGACGGCACATTCAAAATGTTTCATTAAACTCCCTGTAGGGAAACGAACGACCTAAAATGTTTATCGATGATGAACACGAAAAAAGGTTCAGAATGCCTACCTAAATTTCTTCCTGATAAAGAAACATCATAAAAATTTCATTGAAAATTCTATATGGATGAATTGTAAATATAGGCTGCTTGATATTAAATGAAACATCAATTGAATCTTTTTTAATAAAAAAGTGTAGTTAAACAAGGTTTTATATAAATAGATTTTTTAAATAGAGTGAGTTGCCGTCTTAAAATACGGACAAGGCGTATTGAAGAATATTACCGAATATTCCGACTGGTTTTTAAATTTGGGGGAAGCCCATTCAAGAACAGCTAAAGCAGCTAACTTTTAATAAAAATAACTTTTTAATGTATACAACTTAATAAAGAGAAATTTAAAAAAACATGAAAATTAGAAAAGCCAATCTTCAGGATACTCGTGCCATTGTCGATGCGATTGCGCCCTTTGTCGATGCCGTGATCAGTTCAGAAGAGGGGCGCCAGCGCTTTCAGCCTGAGATGATCCAGACCATTTTCGAGCGTCCGGACATTCATTATTTTGTGGCAGAAATTGACCATCAGGTGATAGGCGTCGTGGCTTATATGGAACCTGCACACTTCATGCATTTTTTCCTGAACCAAGTCTATCAGGGGCAGGGTTATGGCCGGCAAATGTGGCACTTTTTAGAAAGCGGGATCCGCCGTCAAGGCCATTCAATTATTACGGTAAAATCCAGTCTTTATGCCTTGGATATTTACAAGCGCTTTGGTTTTGTGGAAACAGGACAATATACGGAAGAACATGGAATCCGTTTTATCCCGATGCGAAAGGATTATCCGGATTTTTAAGAGAAAAATAAAATTGTTTTTTCCGCTGGAATCTTTCCAAATTAAGGCAAACTTTCTGCTATCGGCCTGCATCCTATTTTTAATTAGTCAGTCCTTTTGTTAAGGCATAGAATTAATTCACTTTTGTAGTAATAGCGATCAGTAGATGGCATTCAGCTGGATTTTTTTTACTTTAATGGCTGCATTTATGCAGGCTTGGCGTAATGCCTTTCAAAAACAGCTTAGCACCACGGTGGATGTGTGGGGAGTCACCCTGGCACGCTTTATTTTTGGATTGCCATTTGCTGCGCTGTACCTGAGCAGCCTGTATTATTTCAAGCCAGTTGAAAGTGTGGTGCATTTCACCCCGAAATACTGGTTCTACATCCTGATTGCCGGCATCAGCCAGATTCTGGCAACTGCCCTGATGGTGCAGCTGTTTAAACAGAAAAATTATGCAATTGGCGTAGGGCTAGCAAAAAGTGAAGCCATTCTGGCGGCTATTATCGGGGTAATTTTCCTGTCTGATCATTTGTCTGTGCTGGCCTGGCTGGGTGTGGTGATGGGGGGCTATGCAGTTTTCCTGCTAAGTAAAGGTAGTCAGCTGACAGGCTTGTCTACCAAGACTTTAGCGATTGGGATTGGCAGTGGTTTAAGTTTCGCCATTACTTCGTTACTGGTGCGTGAAGCAAGTCTGGAATTACCGATGCTACCCACCATACACCGTGCTTCATGGGTGCTAGTCTCAGTGATCGGTTTTCAGTGTATCAGTATGCTGATCTATCTCAGCCTGTTTAGCCGCCAAACCTTGCAAGCCATGTGGCAACGTCTGGGCTTAACTTTTAAAGTGAGTGTGTGCAGTTTTATAGCATCACTCGGCTGGTTTACTGCCATGAGCATGATGAGTGTGCCGGTCGTGAAAACTTTGGGACAAATTGAGATTCTATTTAGTATGCTGATTTCTGCATATTTCTTTAAAGATAAACTGGCACGTACCGAGCATTGGGGTTTGGGCTTAGTGGTGATTGCGGCGATTCTAGTGATCTGGGCCTAATCTGAACGAATATTGAGAAGATAAAAAAAGCCACTTCGAAAAGTGGCTTTTTCTTTGCATCTGTTTAAGCGGCAATAAATTTCTGAACTGCCTGATTAAATGCTTCAGGTTGCTCGATGTTGGAAATGTGCGAGGCATTGATTTCAAACAACTGGCTTTGTGCAATTTCAGCTTGCATGGCTTGACCATCTGCAACCGTCGTCACCGGGTCTTGCTGACCAGCCACAATCAGTACCGGCACAGAAATGGTTTTGATCTGTTCACGTAAATCCGCCTTAGCCAAAGCTTCGCAGCAACTTGCATAACCTTCCGGGCTGCCAGCTCCAAGGTCGTTTGAAAGTTCCGCAACTGTCGCTGCGTTGCTCTGGATAAAGGGATCGGTAAACCAGCGTGATGCTGCAGTCGAGGCAATCGGTGCCAGACCTTGTTCACGCACCAGTGCGGCACGTTCCAGCCAGGCTTGTTCCTGACCAATCTTGGCAGCAGTATTGCAGATAATCACGTGGCTAAAACGTTCAGGTTTGTTAATCGCTAACCATTGACCAGTCAAACCACCCATGGAGATACCACAGAAAGACACCTTCTGGATGTTCAAGTGATCCAGCAGATTGACCACATCCTGACCTAGCTGATCAAGGCTATACGGACCTTGCGGTGCAGAGGAAGCCCCATGACCACGGGTGTCATAACACACAACAAAATAATCCTGCTGGAAAAATTCAATTTGTGGCTGCCACATGCTGAATTTGGTGCCCAGTGAGTTAGAAAAAACTAGGGCAGGTTTGCTGGCATCACCAAAGGTCTGGTAATTGATCTGGGCATCGTTAGATGTAAATGTTGGCATTTTTTTTAAGTCCTTAATCCTCCCTCGATCCCTCCTTTACGAAAGGAGGGAAGAAAGAGCATTTAATAATTAAACACGTTCAATAATCAAAGCGATGCCTTGACCGACACCAATACACATCGAACATAGAGCATATTGACCACCGGTTTGTTCCAGCTGGTTCAGTGCAGTCGTTACAAGACGCGCACCTGAAGCACCCAGTGGATGACCCAAGGCAATCGCACCACCGTTTGGATTGACTTTCTCTGAACCGTCTTCAATGCCAAGGTCACGAGTACAAGCCAAAGCTTGTGCTGCAAAGGCTTCGTTCAGCTCGATCACATCCATCTGCTCTAAAGTCAGACCGGTTTGCGCCAATAGTTTCTTGATGGCAGGTGCCGGACCAAAACCCATGATACGTGGTTCAACACCTACAACCGTTGAGCCAATAATTTTGGCACGTGGTTTTAAACCATGTTGAGCAACTGCTTCATCAGATGCGATTAAAAGAGCAGCCGCACCATCGTTAATACCAGAAGCATTACCCGCCGTTACTGTACCGTCTGCTTTGACGACAGGTTTCAGTTTTGCCAGAGCTTCTGCTGTGGTTGAAGCACGTGGATGTTCATCGGTATCCACAACCACCGGATCGCCTTTACGCTGCGGAATCACCACAGGAATGATTTCATTTTTATAGAAACCTTTGGCCTGCGCTGCTGCGGTACGTTGCTGGCTGGTCAGGGCAAACTTGTCCTGGTCTTCACGGTTGATGTTGAACTGTTCCGCCAGATTTTCAGCAGTTTGTGGCATGGTTTCCACGCCGTACATTTCTTTCAGTTTCGGATTAATAAAACGCCAGCCCATGGTGGTGTCTTCAATCTTCTGGCTACGGCCATACGCTGTTTCTGACTTGCCCATCACAAATGGGGCACGCGACATGCTTTCTACACCACCAGCAATAATCAGATTCGCTTCACCGGCTTTAATCGCACGTGCTGCCATCGCGATTGCATCCATTGATGAACCACATAGACGGTTTACTGTCGTTGCTGGTACCTGATAAGGCAGGCCTGCAAGCAGAGAAGACATGCGACCGACGTTACGGTTGTCTTCACCGGCCTGGTTGGCACAGCCATAGATCACGTCATCGACCTGTTCCCAGTTCACACTTGGATTGCGTTCCATCAAAGCTTTAATTGGCAGCGCACCTAAGTCATCTGCACGGACAGGCGCGAGGCCACCGGCATAACGACCGAATGGGGTACGGATGGCATCGATAATATATGCGTTTTTCATGTTTTCACTTTCCAAATCTTTGAATCCCTCCCAACCTCTCTTTACTAAAGGGAGGCGTTTTTCCCTGAATTTAAAGGGTGAAAGTCCCTCCTTTAATAAAGGAGGGATTTAGGGAGGATTTATAAATTAGTTTTAAGTCGCATCAATCAGTTTGGCACCAGTTAATGACTGCAATTCTTCAAATGACAGACCTTCAACTTTCTCAATCACTTTCATACCTTCAGATGTGACATCAATCACGCAAAGGTCGGTATAAATACGATCAACACATTTCAGGCCAGTAGCCGGATACGTAAGTTCAGCCACGATTTTTGGCTCGCCTTTTTTGGTCACATGGTCTGTGGTAATAAAGACTTTTTTCGCGCCAACAGCCAGATCCATCGCACCACCCACCGCTGGAATTGCATCTGGTGCACCGGTATGCCAGTTAGCCAAGTCACCATTTTCAGCGACCTGGAACGCGCCCAATACGGCGATATCTAAGTGACCGCCACGCATCATCGCGAAAGAGTCACCATGATGGAAGAAAGAACCACCTTCGAGTAAGGTCACGAATTCTTTACCAGCATTGATCAACTCCGGATCGCGGTCTTCTTCAGCAGGAGGAGGACCGAAAGCCAACAGGCCATTTTCAGAATGCAGGAATACGTCTTTATCGCTTGGCAGGTAGCTTGAAATCTTGGTCGGTAAACCAATACCGAGGTTTACATAGGCACCATCAGGAATGTCTTGTGCCACACGTTCAGCGATCTGGTCACGGGTCAGTTTGCTATAGCTCATTATTTATCTCCGATGCCAATTATTGTGCAGGTTTAACTTGAACAACGTGTTGAACAAAAATTCCCGGGGTGATGATGTGTTCCGGATCCAGTGCACCCAGTTCAACCACTTCAGAAACTTGAGCAATCGTCACATCAGCCGCCATCGCCATGATCGGGCCAAAGTTACGCGCAGATTTACGGTAGACCAGATTGCCCCAACGATCGCCTTTAGAAGCTTTAATTAAAGCAAAGTCAGCTTTAATCGGATTTTCCAGGACAAAATCTTTGCCTTCATAGTTCAAGGTTGGTTTGCCTTCAGCCAGCAAGGTACCAAAACCGGTTGGGGTATAGATTGGACCTAAGCCCATACCTGCTGCCTGAATACGGCAAGCCAGATTACCTTGCGGCACCAGTTCCAGCTCAATTTTTCCAGCACGATAAAGTTCGTCAAAGACCCAGGAATCAGACTGGCGTGGGAAAGAGCAAATGATTTTACGAACAGCGCCAGCTTTAAGCAGTTTTGCCAGACCATAATCGCCATTACCGGCATTGTTGTTGACAATAATCAGGTCTTTAATACCCAATTCGATCAGACCATCAATCAGTTCAGCAGGCTGACCCGCTGTACCGAAACCACCGATCATAATGGTAGAACCGTCCTTGATCTGGGAGAGTGCTTCTTTCAATGATAATGAACTTTTATCTATCATAATCTGGTCCTTACATATCCTAAACTGATGGATGTCTTTAAACTCGTTTTGAATCTGATGCTGTAACCGGAACTGCGTTACGGTTTTTCTGTGACAGCAGAAAATGTGCTACCAGGCCAATGCAAATTCCCCAAAAGACTGAACTCAGTCCCAAGAAATGCATGCCGGAAGCAGTCGCTAAAAAGGTGATAAGCGCTGCATCACGTTGTGACTCTTTGCCCATGGCCACGGAAATGTTGGTGGCAATCGCACCGAGCAATGCCAGTCCTGCCAAAGCCGCAATTAATTCTTTGGGCATTAGGCTAAACAGCATGACAATGCTGCCGGCAAATAAGCCGCCTAAAATATAAAAAAGCCCATTCGCCACGCCGGCGATATAACGCTTTTCTTTCAGCTCGTGCGCGTCTTTGCCTAAACACAAAGCAGCTGTGATTGAGGCCAAGACAATCGTGATACCCCCCACACAGGCCACTGCAAGCGAGGCAATACTGGTTGCACTGATAATCGGCTTGGCTGGCATGTCATAACCACTGAGTTTGATAATCGCCATTCCCGGTAAAAACTGGCCCGATAGGCTGACCAGAATGAGCGGGAGGGCCAGATTCAGGGTTGAACTCCAGGTCCATTCCGGTGCAATAAATTGCGGAATCGCCAGACTGAAATCTGCCGTGACCGGGTTAATCTTGCCCAGCAGCATGCTTAAAACCACACCGGCAATCAGCACCCAGACCATGGCATAGCGTGGACTAAAACGCTTGGCCAGCAAAAATACCGCCAGCATGCCAAAGACGATATACGGCATGGTATCGGTCGCGGTAAACAACCCTAAACCAAACTGCAGTAAAATCCCCGCCATCATTCCGGCAGCGACTTCCTGGGGAATCCAGGACAGCAATTTGTCGAAATAACCGGTAATCCCAATGAAAAAAATCACCACGGCAGAGGTGATATAGGCAGCAACCGCTTCATTGAGCGAGATATCGGGAAACAGCGTGACTAATAAAGCTGTTCCGGGTGCAGACCAGGCGGTAACGACAGGTATTTTGTATTTAATCGATAAAAAGATACCTGCGAGTGCGGCACCAATAGAAATTCCCCAAATCCATGAAATCATCATGTCCGGGGAAACCTGGGCTTGCTGCGCCGCCTGGAAAAAAATGATCAGTGGCCCTGAATAGGAAATCAGCACTGCTAAGAATCCTGCAACAGTTGCTGAAATTGACCAATCATTTTTTAATGTCTGAAACAGGGTATTCATTGGTGATGTGCCTCCTTGCGTCGAACCATGAGCCTGTTAAAAATCGTGATGATCAGGACTAGCCTTGATCACCACCACCGACTGGTACCACGGTACCTGTCATATAAGATGATTCATCGGAAGCCAGGAATACAATCGCATTCACTTGCTCCTGAATCGTACCGTAGCGTCCCATGAAAGTACGGTCAATGGTCTGATCAACCACTTGCTGCATCCATTCCTTTTCAGATTCAGTTAGTGGATTAGCATTGCGCGGTACTTTACGTGGTGGTGCTTCAGTGCCACCCGTTGCCACTGCGTTAACGCGAATACCATCTTTGGCATGTTCAAAGGCAAGGGAAGCGGTCAGGCCGTTCACACCACCTTTAGATGCTGAATATGGCACACGGTTAATCCCGCGTGTCGCAATAGAAGATACGTTTACAATAGTACCTTTCTGATTTTTAATCATTTCCGGAAGTACTGCACGGCAGCACCACAGCGTCGGGAACAATGAACGGTTCACTTCCTTGATAATTTCCTCTTCAGAAAACTCCTCGAAAGGTTTCATCCAGATCGCGCCACCGACGTTGTTGATGAGCACATCGACACGGCCATAAGTCTCAAGAGCTTTTTCAACGACTGATTGAGCACCAGCAAATGTTTCCAGATTGGCTTTGACGGTAATCGCATCACCGCCAGTCGCTTCAATTTCAGCCAGAACTTCTTCCACATAAGGGGAAAGGTCAGCCATGACGACTTGAGCGCCTTCGTTCGCCACTTGCAGCGCGACACCGCGACCAATGCCTTGAGCGGCACCGGTCACGATTACGACTTTATTTTCAAATCTTTGACGATAAGACATTGAACAAATTCCCTCTATTAGTTGGCAGAGAATTTTTCAAACAGGAAGCTTGCAGGTTTTACGCCTTCAGCATCTAGCCAGCCGCGAACTGCTTCTACCATTGGTACAGGGCCACACAGGTAGACATCTACATCACCACCATTTAGCCATTCGTTTTCGATATGACCGGTTACATAACCTTTACGCTCATGGGCAGATTCAGGGTTAGCAACCACTGTACGGTATTCGAACCACGGGAATTTTTCTTGCAGTTCGTTCAGTTTTTCAATCGCTACCAAGTCGAAATCATTGGTCACACCAAATACTAAACGCACTGGATGTTCTGAATTTTTTTCTTCCAGCACTTGCAGCATCGACATGAATGGTGCAATACCTGTACCACTAGCCAGCATCAAGACAGGACGGGTCACAGGGCGCAGGTAGAAGCTACCAAATGGACCGGTAAAAGTCATCTTGTCGCCAGCTTTGGCATTTTTACTTAAGAATTCACTCATTTTGCCGTTCGGTACGTTACGTACTACGAAACCGGTCAAACGGTCACTCGGTTTTGAGCTGAATGAATATGAACGGGTTTCAGTCGTGCCCGGAATACCGACATTGACATATTGACCAGCAAGGAAGTGAATGTCCGGTTGACCTTCATCTAACTGGATGTCAAAAGTAATAGTCGAATCAGACAGGTTTTCGACACGAGCCAGCGTACCCTGGAATTCATGAATTTCAGTTTTGCAAACTTCTGAAGAGGCCTGAATCTGGAACACTGCATCTGAAGTCGGTTTACATTGGCAAGCCAGAATAAAGCCTTCAGCGGCTTCTTCAGGAGTTAAAGCATCTTCAATATAAGTTTCTTCAGGCATGTCATAAGAACCTGATTCACAAAACGCACGACACGTTCCACAAGCACCATCACGGCAGTCCAAAGGAATATTGATCTTTTGACGGTAGGCTGCATCTGACAGTGTTTCACCATCTGAAACAGAAATAAAACGTGTAACGCCATCTTCAAATTGAAGTGCAACATTGTGGTTTGACATGGCTGAATATCCTATATAAATCTTTGTAACTGAGCCTTTCAGCCAATTTTCCATCTGACCGAAAGGCATAACCTAGCTGTATAAACAGTCTTAGAGGTGATAAATGTCGATAACCTGGTTGATGTAATCGTTTTTCAGTACCACGTATTTGCTTAAAATTTGCGGTTTATCGCCTGAGAAATCGATTTCATAACGAGACATACCGAAGTAGCTGTAACTTGTTTTGTAACGGAAGCTCAGAGTATTCCAGTTAAAACGTACAGTCACTTTGTCGCCATCACGTTCTACAATTTCAATATTGCTGAGGTTATGGCAGGTACGTGTGTCCGGCATGGTTGCAGACGAACGTTCAGTCTTGATACGGAACACACGGTCTTCCAGTCCTTGACGATCCGGGTAGTAAATCAACGAGATTTCAGACTGTGGATCTGTGGTCAGCTTGTCATCATCATCCCAAGCTGGCATCCAGAAAGACGCAGTAGGGGCATAACAAGTTAACCAGTCATCCCATTGTTCATCATCTAAAAAGCGGGCTTCTTGATACAGGAACTGAGCAATATTTTCTAAAGTGATGTCGCTCATGCGTTTTCTCCTTCAGTTGATGCTGCAATTTCTTTCTCGGTCGCAATACCTTTTTTGATCAATTCTAACCAGTACTGGTGCTGAGACAGGTATAGACCTTCATCTTCAGTTTTAATACCAGACAGTTTTGGTTTTAAACCGATTTCATTGGCAGCATCATCCGGACCTTGAATCCAGTGTTTAGAACCACGGCACATGTCGTTCCATTCCAGCGCGATACCGGCATAACCTGCCTGACAAGCACGGAATTCTTCAAGATCGTCTGGTGTCGCCATACCTGAAGCGTTAAAGAAATCTTCATACTGACGGATACGACGGGTACGTGCTTCAGGCTCTTCACCGACAGGCGCGATACAGTAGATCGTCACTTCAGTCTTATCGACAGAAATCGGGCGCAGTACACGAATTTGTGAACCGAACTGATCCATGAAGTAAACGTTTGGATAGATACACAGGTTACGTGAACGTTCGATCATCCATTTCGCCATGGCTTCGCCATATTGCTCGGTGTATTCATCTTTCTTGGCAAAGTTAGGACGGTCTTCAGGATTGCCCCATTGAGTCCAAAGCAGCATGTGGCCATTTTCGAAACCGTAAGAACCGCCACCTTGTTTGCCCCAAGATCCGGCACTCATTGCGCGAACATTATCACCCGCTTGTTTTTCTTTACGTTGCTGAGTGGTTGCAGCATAGTTCCAGTGTACAGCAGATACATGATAACCATCAGCACCGTTTTCAGCAGTTAACTTCCAGTTACCTTCATAGGTATAAGTCGAAGCACCACGTAAGACTTCCAGACCTTGTTCAGACTGATCCACGATCATGTCAATGATTTTGGTCGCTTCGCCCAGGTATTCTTCCAGAGAAGGAACATCCGGATTCAAGCTGCCGAACAGGAAACCTTTATAGTTTTCAAAACGGGCAACCTTTTTCAGGTCATGTGAGCCATCTTTGTTAAAGCAGTCTGAATAGCCCGCTTCAGCCGGATCTTTAACTTTTAATAACTTACCTGAGTTATTAAACGTCCAGCCATGGAAAGGGCAAGTATAAGTTGCTTTATTGCCTTTCTTGTTACGGCACAATTGTGCACCGCGATGCGAACAGGCATTGATCATGGCATTCAGTTCACCTTGACGGTTACGTGCAATGATGATCGGCTGACGACCAATATAAGTAGTATAGAAGTCGTTATTGTTTGGAATCTGGCTTTCATGTGCTAGATAAACCCAGTTGCCTTCAAAGATGTATTTCATCTCAAGGTCAAACAGGGCCTGGTCTGTAAATACTGAACGGTGTAGTTTAAATTCACCAGATTCATAATCATCAACCAGTAATTCGTCAATGCGGTCTAAATGGCTGGTGTTAATTACGGGAATACGAGGCATGTCCTTTCTCCGACTTTCCAAGGGGGAAGTCAGCGGGATATATCTCAAGGCATATCCCGCTTCTTAATGTATTAAGCGCTAGCGCGGCGACGATCAACTTCAGTAGAAGGTGCGTCTTGTTTCTCTTTCACAAGTTCAATATCAAATTGAATGTGTTTGAAAGGACCTTTCAGACCACGTTTTGCAATTTCAGCTTCATCAGTCACGTCAACCGCAGTTGCAACCAAGCCTTCACGAGTAGCGAATGCAAAGTCATCCCACAGGTATTGGTCGCCTTCAATATTGAATTGAGTAGTCAGCTTGCGGTAACCCGGTGCAGATACGAAGTAATGCACGTGTGATGGACGGTTACCGTGACGGCCTAATTTGTCCAGTACAAACTGGGTTGTACCTTCTGGTGGGCAGCCATAACCCACTGGCATTGTCGTTAATGCAGTATATTGACCATCGGTAGCAGTAATGATGCTGCGACGCAAGTTAAAGTCAGACTGTGACTTGTCAAAGAAGGAATAGTTGCCCAGGCTGTTTGCATGCCAGATTTCAACTTTGGCACCTTCAACACGATTGCCGTCAGTGTCAGTCACTGTACCTTCAATGATTAAAGTCGGGATTTTGCCTTCTTCAGAACCATCATCCATACGCGCAAAGCTTACCGATTCAGGTGCGCCAGCGACATAAAGTGGACCTTCAATCGTACGTGGCGTACCGCCAGTAATACCTGCTTTAGCATCTGCTTCATCAGCACGTAAGTCTAGGTAATGCTCCAGACCCAAACCTGCAGCCAATAAACCCAATTCGTTGGCTTGACCGGCATCAGTAAAGTATTCCAGGCCTTTCCACAGTTCTGTCTGAGAGATATCAAGATCTTCGATCGCTTGGAAAAGGTCACCCAGCAAGCGCACAACGATTTGTTGTACACGCTCATCTACAGGGCCGGTTGCTGTATCAACGTTCATTTTCTTAACTAATGCATCAATTTCTTGGCGATTCATACTATTGCTCCTAAAGTATGTTTTTCATCTTTTCGTGGTGCGCTTTTTAGCTTTCATTGGCTGGCTAAATCTGGCTGGCCACAATCCTTGTTGAGGTACCCTCTGTTTTCGATTTGGAAGGGGAATCCGGTGATTCCCGATCCGCTTATTCAATTCAACTGTCGTCATCTCGAACTGAAGATGGATGACGATTTAAGGCCATTACGTCAATATTCATATAAGGATAGAGAGGCAAGCCCTGTAACAGGTTGTGCAGCTCTTCATTGCTTTCGACATCAAAAATACTGATGTTTGAGTATTGGCCTGTAATGCGCCAGATATGACGCCATTTGCCCTGACGCTGTAATTCCTGCGAATAGGCTTTTTCTACAGCCTTAATTTCATTTATCTGTTCAACAGGCAGGTCACGTGGAATGTTTACATCCATACGTACGTGGAAAAGCATGGGTTTCTCCTGATTACTGACGACGCAAGTTGTCAATCTTGTTTTCATCCAACTCAATTCCCAGACCTGGCCCTTTCGGAATCTCAAGTTCAAAGTTTTGATAGTTGAGTGGGGTTTTCAAAATATCTTCAGTCAGCAGCAAAGGACCAAACAGTTCAGTACCAAAGGCGAGCGTTTCAAAGGTTGAAAATACATGTGCTGATGCGATCGTGCCGACCGGACCTTCCAGCATCGTGCCGCCGTACAGGTCAATACCGGCCAGTCTGGCAATCTTGCCCACTTCACAACCTTCAATCAGGCCACCTGACTGGGCAACTTTGACTGCAAAAACAGAGGAACCGTTTTGTTTGGCAATCTCATACGCCGAGTGCGGGCCCATTAACGATTCGTCTGCCATGATGGCAACATCAAAACGTCGGGTCAGACGGCGCATGGCATCCAGGTTATCAATTGCACATGGCTGTTCAATCAGATCAACACCGCCATCTTGCAATAACTGAATGCCTTTAATCGCTTCCAGTTCTGACCAGGCACGGTTCACATCCACACGGATTGAAACGTCTTTGCCTAAGGCTTTCTTAATTGCCAACACATGTTCAACATCTTCTTCTACCGGACGCGAACCGATTTTGAGTTTGAAAATGTTGTGACGTTTTGCCGCAACCATTTTCTCTGCTTCCGCAATATCTTTTTCGGTATTGCCAGAAGCCAATACCCAAAGAACTGGAATACTGTCACGTAAGCGGCCACCGAGGACTTCGCTTAATGGCAAACCTAAACGTTGTGCCTGAATGTCTAAAAGTGCAGTCTGAATCGCACATTTGGCAAAACGGTTACCATTAATATTCTTTTTGATTGCTTGTAATGTCTGTGCAACATTTAAACCGGATAATGTTTTTAAAAGAGGCGCAAAATAAGTTTCAATATTAACTTTTACGCTTTCCGGGCTTTCATCACCATAACCTAAGCCACCGATAGTTGTTGCTTCACCCCAACCGATGTAACCATCTTCAGTGGTGATTTTGACCAATACCAGGGTCTGGGTTTGCATCGTCGCCACTGCCATCTTGTGAGGGCGAATGGTTGGAATTTCTACCAGCAAGGTTTCAACTGACTTATACATAATTACGCTTCACATTCTTGCTTTAATGTTTTGACTTGATATACCTTAAAAGAATAATGTTGATTGGTCTAAGATCGATTTAGCATTTTTTTATACTTTAAAGGTATGCAGGAATATGGAACTCAGGCATTTGCGTTACTTTGTCGCAGTCGTCGAAGAACAAAGTTTTACCAAGGCGGCAGAAAAACTGTTTATTGCTCAACCACCTTTAAGCAGACAAATACAAAATCTGGAACAGGAACTGGATATTCAGCTCTTTGAAAGAGGTAGCCGACCGCTTAAGACCACAGAAGCAGGTCAATTCTTCTACCAGTATGCGGTTAAACTTTTGTCTAATGCGGAAGAAATAAAATCGATGACCAAACGGATTGGTATCGCGGATCGCACCATTAGTATTGGTTTTGTTGGCTCGTTATTGTTCGGTTTGCTATCGCGTATTGTGTTTTTATTTAAGCAGCAACATCCCCAGCTCAAAATTGAGATGGTTGAAATGAATACTTCAGAGCAGATTCAGGCACTTAAGGAAGGGCGGATTGATGTCGGTTTTGGACGCTTGAGAATTTCAGATCCAGCAGTGAAACGGGTGTTGCTGCGTGAAGAAAGACTCATGGTCGCTGCGCATTCCAGCCATTTTCTCTCGCAACGAGATGGCGTGAACCTAGCTGAACTGGTGGATCAGCCACTCTTTTTATACCCGAATAATGGTAAGGCAAATTTTTCGACCCAGGTGCGCGGTATATTTTCCGAGTATGGACTAGAGCCGAAAAATATCCGTGCAGTCAGTGAATTGCAACTGGCGCTGGGTTTTGTGGCTGCTGGAGAGGGTGTTTGTATCGTGCCGGAAAGTGCCCAGAATATTCGTCTGGCACATTTAAACTTTATCCCTTTATTAGATGAATTTGCGGTCAGTCCGGTCTTTATGGCGATTCGTAACATGGATGAAAGTGAATATATTCGTTATCTGTTTGATGCGGTCTATCAGGTCTATGATCTTGAAGCGATTAAATATGATCGTGCGGTGTTTTAAACAAGATTAAAAACTTTTTAGATGCTATATAAAATAGGTGAAATTATTATTTAATGACTGAATTAAAGTCGTTTTATTTGGATGAATATCATTAAGGCATAGTAAATAAAGCCTTTTCTTGAAGGCAGACTTTATAGGTATAGAAGTATGCCTATTCAGTTTTGGACATTTATGGACATCTTCTGCATTGTGAATCTCATAAATTGAACTTCACAATTAGGAGGTGAAGATGTCTACAAATAAAGTGAATATAAATACGCTGATCGATGAAGCAAAGTTCACACCTTTTCATTGGGGTGTTTTGATCTGGTGTTTGCTGATCATTATTTTTGACGGTTATGACCTGGTCATCTATGGGGTGGCATTGCCGCTGCTGATGCAGGAATGGTCGTTAAGTGCAGTGCAAGCTGGAATGCTGGCTAGTACTGCCTTATTCGGAATGATGTTTGGTGCCATGAGTTTCGGTACATTGTCCGATAAACTCGGCCGTAAAAAAACCATCATGATCTGTGTGGCTATTTTTAGCGGCTTCACATTCATTGGTGCCTTTGCCACATCACCAGTCGAATTTGGAATCTTGCGCTTCTTGGCTGGTTTGGGTATTGGCGGGGTCATGCCTAACGTGGTCGCTTTGATGACCGAGTATGCACCTAAACGTATCCGCAGCACCTTGGTTGCGTTGATGTTTAGTGGTTATGCCATTGGCGGGATGACTTCTGCGCTACTCGGTGCATGGTTGGTGCCGCAATTTGGCTGGAAAATCATGTTCCTGCTTGCCGGTGTTCCATTGCTCATCTTGCCGATTCTCTGGAAATATCTGCCAGAATCCCTGATGTACCTGACCAACAAGCAACAGACGGCTCAAGCACACGATATTATTCAAAAGATCTCTCCGACACAGGTCATCACCAGTGACACCCAGTT
Source organism: Acinetobacter sp. CIP 64.7 (assembly GCF_000369745.1). Classification (GTDB taxonomy): domain Bacteria; phylum Pseudomonadota; class Gammaproteobacteria; order Pseudomonadales; family Moraxellaceae; genus Acinetobacter; species Acinetobacter fasciculus. Next base: position 302,405 of record NZ_KB850179.1, read on the forward strand.
TGTACTGAATGAAGTGCAAAAAGGGGATGAGGCGCCATTAAAAGCAATCTTTCAACAAGGCCGTAGCTTCAGTACCTTTATGTTCTGGCTGGCATTCTTTATGTGCCTGTTGATGGTCTACGCCTTGGGTAGCTGGTTGCCAAAACTGATGATTCAGGCAGGATATTCGCTGGGTGCAAGTATGATCTTCCTGTTCGCACTAAATATTGGTGGAATGGTAGGTGCAATTGGTGGTGGATATCTTGCAGATAAATTCCATATCAAAAAAGTGCTGACTATCATGTTCTTATGTGGTGCCATTGCATTGATTCTGCTTGGCTTTAACAGTCCACAATTTGTGTTGTATACACTAATTGCTGTGGCAGGCGCTGCAACGATTGGCTCACAAATTCTGCTCTATACCTTTGTGGCGCAGTATTATCCATCGACGGTACGTTCTACCGGTATGGGCTGGGCATCTGGTATTGGACGTATTGGTGCGATTGTTGGGCCGGTACTCACTGGTGCTTTATTAACCATGAATTTACCGCATCAAATGAACTTCTTTGCAATTGCGATTCCTGGCGTAATCGCTGCGCTGGCAATTTTCCTGGTGAACTTAAAAACTTCCGTAGATGGCCAAGCCCTTGCAACACCTGATGTGAAGCTGAATCCATTGGCAAAAGAAGCGACACATTAAGTTAGATTTCAATCAATAAAGATAATATTCCCAATGATATAGATCGCCATCGTAACGGATGGTGATCTGTTGCTAGAATCGAAACGCATAATAAAAAGCGAGTTTAGGATGAACACGACACAATTATTTAATCAACCAACAATCACATTCAAACGCACAGTTCTGATGAGCATGATGGCAATGAGTTTAGGGGGCATCAGCTTATCGACTCAAGCACAAACCTCAGCTCAGTCGAATCAGCAGGAAATTGAACAACTTCGCCAAGAAGTTCAGGCTCTACGCGCACTGGTTGAGCAACAGCAAAGACAGACGGCCGTGGTCACAGCACATGTTGCAGCAACACCCGCTCCAGCAAGCAAACCTGTCATGAAAATTGCCAGTGGTGCCGAATTTAATCTTTATGGAAATATTCGTGCGGATGCCTCTTATCAGGCTGAAGGTGGTTCAGCAGCACGTATGTATAACCAGATTAATGCTGTACCTTTAGAAGGTGTCGGTGAGCGTAGTGATGAATTTAAATCTACTCTGGCTGCAACCCGTTTAGGCATGGATTTTAAGGCACCAGTCGGTGCTGGAGATAAAGCTTTAAGCGGTAAAGTTGAAGTAGATTTTCTGGGTGGCGCAAGCTTTGATAACTTGCGTATCCGTCATGCTTATATCAGCTATGCCAACTGGTTGATCGGTCAAACCTGGTCGAACTTTGCAGTGCCAGATTATATTCCGGAAACTGTAGATGCATTGGTTTATGCTGGCGGTTCAATTAAACGGACGCCACAAGTTCGTTATACCAGCACAATCAGTCCTGAAACCAATCTGGTATTTGCAGTAGAAGATCCAAAAGATGCAACCATTACTGGTATTAAACAGCGCCTACCTGCTTTAACAGCACGTTTAAATCATAAATTTGCTGATAATCTTACAGTCAGTGCCCGTGCGATGGGGAATGAAAAGCGTGTCAATGAAGATGAAAAAACTGCATGGGGTGTAGGTTTAGGTGCCAAATACGAGTTTGTTCCAGGCACCAGCTTTAAGGCAGATTATTATCATGTCAAAGGTGATAGCAGTTTTGTCTCTTACGCCAATCCAGGTGTCGTTACAGCTGCTAATGGAGATCTTCTACAGAGTGAATTCGACTCGATTACAGTCGGTCTAACGCAGCAGTTTAATGATAAATTGCGTGGTACTATAGGCTATGGTTATATGAATTTCGACCAAGATAATGGATATCTTGCTGCTCCTGGTCTGAATCTAACAGCAGTGAACAAAGACCTTTGGCAGGCTTGGGCCAATGTGTTCTATAACCCTACAAAACCGCTGAGTTTCGGCCTGGAATATGTCTATGGCGAACGTGAAGCATTGGGTGCTGCACCAAATGGCAGTACAAAAGGTGAAGACAACCGAATTAATGCGGTTGCTATTTACAACTTCTAAGACTCCTTTCATAAGATAGTCTGATCTGTAACAGAAGCGTGGATGAATTAATCCGCGCTTTTGCTATTTTGAAGAATGGTTTCTGCCAGCAGATTGACTGCATCTTCAATCTGGGCTGTCCATTCAAACGAACAATTCAGTCGAATATAATGTTGGCTTGCAGGCTCAGGCTTAAACAGCAGTGCAGGGGCAATTGAAATATGTTGTTGAAGTAATTGTTGATAGAGCTGCTGGGCATCGACTTCTTTAGGCAACTCAATCCAGAGAAAATAACCACTGGAATAATAGTAAATTTCACAGATGCTTCCCAAACGCGCTTTGAGTTCCTGATAAAATTTCTTTTTATATTTTTCCAGATGCTGCCTTAAATGCCGCAAATGTTTTTCATAATAATGATGTGAAATAAATTCGACCAGCGCATTTTGAAGTAAGGGACTGACCGTTAAAGTGCTCATGAGCTGTAAGTGCTGAATGGCATCGGAAAATGGGCCGGCATACACCCAGCCGACGCGTGCACCCATCCCAAGCGTTTTCGAAAATGAGGCGCAGTGCAAAACCATCTGATGTTGATCAAAATATTTAACTGGTAACGGCTTGGCTGCACCATAATTTAATTCCTGATAAACATCATCTTCGATTAAATACACCTGATATTCATACAAGAGTTCCGCAATTCTTTGTTTGATTTCAGAACTGACGGTAAAGCCAATCGGATTATGGGCATTCAGCATCAGCCAGCACACCTTGATCGGATACTGTTTTAAAGCCTGTTCAAATGCTTCCAGATCGAAGCCAAACTGTGGATGTTCCTGAATCGTAATCACCTGTAATCCCAGACGCTCGGCTGCCTGCCAGGCACCATAAAATATGGTTTGCTGTAGCAGAATAAAATCACCGGGTTGGGTTAAGGCCTGTAAAGACAGATTCAGTGCTTCTAGTGCGCCGGACGTAATGACAATGTCATCTGGATTGCAGGTAATCCCTTGCAATTGATAACGGTTGGCAATCAGTTGCCGCAAGTCCTGATTACCAGGCGGCATATGGTTCTGATTGTTATAACTGCTTTTTCTTTTGGCCTGCTGCGCCAGAATCTGCATAAATTTAGCGTTATATAACAGCTCTGCATTGGGAAAGGCAGAACCAAAAGGCACAATCTCGGCTGACTGAGTCGATTTTAAATAATTAAATACCACCGAGTTGATTTGAATTTTAGGATTTAAACCAATCTGTACGAACTGTTTGCTATTGAGTAGTGCTTGAGTGTGTTCTACAACGTAGTAGCCTGATTTATCTTTGGCATAGACCAGCCCTTGCGCTTCAAGTTCTTGATAAGCATTGAGTACCGTCATCAGGCTATAACCAGATAATTGGGTCTGTTCGCGAAGTGAGGGCAATTTTTCATGTGCCTTCCATACGCCATTTTCAATCATCTGACGAATATTTTGTGCCAGTTTTTCAGACTTATACATATACTTTCTTGAACTAAAACTGTTCTAATTATTTTGATTTATAGCATATTTTAGGATGCTTAATATAACAAAAGGGAGGAATAGGATTATTGACATTCTATTTTTAAGCTTGAGTCTTGATGTACGACAATTAAAGTGAAAATCAGATCTCAGATTTTCTGTGTAAATTTTATCTCTACATAAATCGTATTCCCATTTTTATACGCCTCAGTCACTTGGCTTAATTTGTCACAATTCGATACTTACAAAGTTAGATTTCCTTGCTAAATTCGATCCACATGATGATAAAAAGTAAGTTAAGGTTTCAGATCGAGCCATCATGCAACTATTACAACGATACGAAAATACGGACCAATAACAAGCACAAAGGAGTGGAGAATGCTCGGAAATATGATGTTTCAGCCTTTACTGATCAGCAGCATGATTGAACATGCAGGACGCTATCATGCCGATACCGAGGTAATTTCCAAAAATACCGATACCAGTATTACAGTGACCAATTGGGGAGAAATTCATCAAAACTCGAAATGTTTTGCCAATGCATTACAACAACTCGGCTTGGCGCAGGGAGATCGGGTCGCGACCATTGCCTGGAATAATCATCGCCATTTAGAGTCTTGGTATGCCATTTCTGGCAGCGGCTTGGTCTGTCATACCATTAACCCGCGCTTATTTCCGGAACAGCTGATTTTTATTATGAATGATGCTGCGGATCGCGTGGTGCTGTTTGATAAAACATTTGTCCCTTTAATTAAAGCCGTGAAAGCACTGTTGACCTCAGTTGAGCATTTTATCTGTCTGGATGGGGCTGATCCGGCAGTTAGAGAAGCGATACCAGAAGTACAATTTTATGATGATCTGATTGCCGGCCAAAATGCAGATTTCGAGTGGCCAACACTTGATGAAAATTCGGCAAGCTCTCTGTGTTATACCTCGGGAACTACGGGCAATCCAAAAGGTGTGCTGTTTAGCCATCGCTCTACAGTATTACATAGCTATGCCATCATTTTACCTGACTCCTTAAATGTCTCGGCTGCCGACATTATGTTGCCTGTGGTGCCGATGTTCCATGTAAATGCGTGGGGCACTCCGTATGCCGCTGCAATGGTGGGATGCACTCTGGTCCTTCCTGGACCGGGTCTGGATGGTGCAAGTCTGGTCAACCTGATTGATACTTATCAGGTTTCGGTAGCACTTGGCGTACCGACTATCTGGCAAGGTTTGATTGCAGCCGCAAATCAGTCAGGTTCCAAACTGGAAAGCCTAAAACGGAATGTGGTGGGTGGATCGGCATGCCCACCGGCCATGCTAAGGGCTTTCAAAGAACAGTTTAATTGTGAAACAATCCATGCCTGGGGCATGACGGAAATCAGTCCACTGGGTACGGCAAATCAGCTCAAGACCAAACATTTACATCTGTCTGATGAAGAAAAATTACAGATTCGTCTGTCCCAAGGTCGTCCGCCATTCGGGGTTGACCTACGTTTGACTGATGCAGAAAAAGGGACGCATGAAATTGAACGTGATGGACAGACCACAGGAAATTTACAGGTCAAAGGGCATTGGGTTATCAGCCATTATTTCGGCAAGGAAGAGTCAGCTTTGACTGCAGATGGCTGGTTTGATACCGGCGATATTGCTACGCTGGATCAGGATGGTTTTATGAAACTCAGTGACCGTTCTAAAGATCTAATCAAGTCTGGCGGAGAATGGATTTCATCAGTGGAGCTGGAAAATATTGCCATGGGACATCCGGAAATTGCGATGGCTGCCGTGATTGCCGCCCAGCATCCTAAATGGGATGAGCGCCCGGTATTGATTGCCATTAAAAAGCCGGACAGCCAGCTAAGTGAAACTGATCTGCTGGATTATTATGCGGACAAGGTGGCCAAATGGCAGATTCCAGACCGAGTCGTATTTGTTGATGCGATCCCACTCAGTGGTACGGGTAAAATGCTGAAAAAGGATCTACGTGAATTATATGGGACTATTCTTTTGGAACAGGCAGCAGGTTAACGTGCCATTTAATCTGAAAATCCCAACATGAAGTCAAAAAACTGATCTCGAATAGAGGTCAGTTTTTTTATGTACAGGCTAAGCAGCGTTGTCTATTTAAAAATGCTTTTTCTCAATCCATATCACCTTGATCGCTACTTTTAGACGATATTGTCCGACAAAAAGTCATATTATATGGCATAGGCACATAATTTGACCTGTATTGACATGGTCTGAATGTGAGAATTCTTTATCCTGAGCAATATAATAATTAGACAGTTGTACATTAATGAAACTGTCTGCGGATAAGGGGATAAAAATGACAAGCATGCCAACCTATCAGCCGCATTGGATCCGGGAAGATTTCATTGATTTTATTGGTGAAAAAATCCATCCAACTTGGGCAATCAAAAAAGTTAAGGCTGCCGTTATGGGCATTCAAGCCATCAGCCCTGACTTTTTCAAGATTCACTTACGTCCAAATCATAATTTTAAAGCCAAGTCATTTCAGGCCGGTCAAAATATTGCAGTGACCGTCAGACTTGATGGCGTACGTCATCAGCGACATTATTCTGTGGTGACGGTATTGAAAAATGGTGATCTGATCATTGCGGTTAAACAGCAGGGCAAAGTGTCACGTGCCTTAAGCCTGATGCAAATTGGTGCCGTGATCGAAATATCACAGCCGCAAGGCGAGTTCACATTGCAAAAATCCACGCAGCCGATTTTATTCCTGGCTTCAGGCAGTGGGATTACGGCCATTTATTCCTTGCTGCAAAAAGCAGTGATCCAGTCTCTGGAACAGATCGACCTGATCTATTTCACTCGAGATGATGCCTTTCATGCTGAACTGAAAACCTTGGTTCTCATGCATCCAAACTTGAAATATCACCATTTCAATACTGTGGAACACCAGCAGCATCTGACGCAGAGCTTATTGCAAAAGCTGGTGCCAGACTTTGCAGAACGAAAAATTTATGCTTGTGGCTCCGCCGGGATGATGAAAGCTGCACTGAAAATCGTTGATAAACTGGAATTGAAATCCAATTTTCATTCGGAATATTTCCAGATTGTGGTCGATGAAAAAATTAAAGCACAGCCGGTACAGTTTTTAAGATCGCAGCGAGAGTTTCAAGCGCAGTCCAATTTACTGGAAAGTGCTGAAAAATCTGGTTTGCGACCAGCGCATGGCTGCCGGATGGGCATCTGCAACACCTGTTCCTGTACCAAGGTCAGTGGTTCGGTACGGAATGTCCTGACCGGTGAAATTGATCATGGCAATAATACCCAGATCAAACTGTGCATTTCTCAGGCAGTGAGTCCTGTGGTGATTAATTTATAAACCATTGATAAGCCATTAATTAAACTATAAGAAGGTGCTCCCATGAATATGCAAATTGATTTTAAAAGACATAGCAAAAGCCAATTTCTTAGCCCTGAACAGATTGAGGAATTCGGTGCCAAGGTCGATGCAATCCGCCGCGAGGTCATGGATGATCTGGGGGAAAAAGACGCCGAATATATTTATAAAATTCGAAACTTTGTCCGCTATAGCGAAATTGCCTCACGTGGCATGCTGATGTTTGCCGGCTGGTTGCCACCGGTATGGCTGGCAGGGACAGGTCTGCTCGGTCTTTCCAAAATCGTGGAAAATATGGAACTCGGCCACAATGTCATGCATGGCCAGTTCGACTGGATGAATGATCCGAGTCTGAACGGTGCGACCTATGATTGGGATACGATTTCAACCGGCGATGACTGGAAATACACGCACAACTATATTCACCATACTTATACCAATATTGTCGGAATGGATCATGATGTCGGTTATGGGCTGATTCGAGTTAGTGAATCACAAAAATGGGAACCACGTTTTCTGTTCAATATTCCATTGGGCATTCAGTTAATGGTGTTTTTCGAATGGTATGTTGGCCTGCAACGTTTGCATCTGGAAGATGTGATTGCCTATAAAACCAAAACCTGGAAAGAAGTCTGGGAAGAAGCAGCACCTTTGCGCCAGAAGATGCGTCGTCAGGTGTTAAAAGATTATGTGTTTTTCCCGATTATTGCAGGGCCAAATGCCATTCCGGTATTTACCGGAAATGCGGTGGCTAATGTGATTCGCAGTCTATGGGCTTCTGCCGTCATTTTTAACGGTCATTTCACTGAAGATGCTGAAACCTTTGAGATGGACAATACCGACAATGAAACCCGTGCCGAGTGGTATTTACGCCAGATTCGTGGTTCGAGCAATTTTAGTGGAACAACTTGGCTACATATCTTGAGTGGTAATTTGAGTCATCAGATTGAGCATCATCTATTCCCGGACATGCCCGCCAATCGCTATGCGCAGGTTGCGCCAAAAATCAAAGCGCTCTGTGCAGAATATGGTATTCACTATAACGAAGCCAGCTTCATGAAACAGTTTTCTACAGTGTGGGTAGGTCTGGCTAAATGTTCTCTACCGAATCACTGGACTGAGCAGGTGGTTGAAAAAACCCATGCTGCCAAATCTGTATTCAACTACTTTAAAGCGAAACTATTGTCATAATTTTTAAGCTTTACTTATTCACCATTTTGGTACTCCTCAATAGATTTGAATGGTCTATTGAGGAATTTTTTTTTGACCTTTATCAGATTCAATATCATTAAAATCCTCCTGTTTATGAATAAAATATGGATACAGATTTCAAAAAATGACGAAAGCAAAACACATCCAGTACTGCTGAAACGCTTTGCCTACAACAACCTGCTTCAGCCCTAAGGGCTTCTCTCTATAATGGCCGCGTCGTTACACTTAAGGTCTCAGTTTTGAAACATCTTAAATATTTTTCAGCAATTCCATTATTAGTACTTTTAACTGCTTGTAACACCACTGAAGCACCCGCACCAGATTATCAGGGCAACTGGAAAAACACCGTGGAAAATCCAAAACTTGAAAATATTCTGGTTATTTCAAAAAATGGTGAAAATTATCTGATTACCAATACGATCAAAGATAAGGAAACCGGTAAAACCGAGAAAAAGAATCCAATGCCCGCTGCAGTGAACGAAAATGGCATGCTTCAGTTGAACGCAGGTGCAGGTATGGTCGATTTTGCAATCGATGAGAAAACCGGAAATCTGGTTGGTTCAGGCTCAATCTATAAAAAAGCCAAATAGTCAGCAAGATTTTTAAGCCACAAATAGTATTCAAGATGTCATGAACAAGGATGCTTCATGGCATCTTTTTTAGTGGATGTTGTTATTGAATGAACTTAATAATTCAGCAAAATTTTCGACATAATAATTTGCTTTGGCTTTGATCAAATCTATTTCATGAGCGGAGTGCTGGTCATAAATTCCCACTACCTCGATGCCCGCATGATTTGCTGCTTCTACACCGACTAGAGAGTCTTCAATAATTAGACATTCCTCAGGTCGAAGGTTAAAGGCTTGCAAAACATTCAGATAAACTTCGGGATGAGGTTTAATGTTCTGGACATTTTCACGGGTGAGAATCAAGGAAAAGTCCTCATCAAAGCTGATTTTAGAGTTAATATTTCGATTGTTATCCTGATAGCGCTGTACATTGAATAAACTGGTGGTGGTGGTCAAAGCCAGTGATATCTGTTGCTGTTTTAAAGCCTGAATCAGGAGGTCTGCCTGAGGTTTTAACTCGACGATATAATCAAGAAAATGTCGGGAAATTGTATAACGACGATTTTTTACTTCTTCTTTAGCTGGTTCAAAATCGTATTGTTCTTTTAAAAATCCACAATATTCCAGATAAGGATCTGGCCTATGTCTCAAGGCGGTAAGTTGAAGATCGCGTTGTTGCTGAATCTCATATAAATCGACTTTTCTGTTAGAGAGCTCATCAATCAGGGCTGCATCGACCTGATTCCAGATGCCTACAGAATCAATCAACGTACCATCCAGATCAAAACAGACCAGCTTTTTATCCTGAAACATATAAGATTTCTCTATATTTTTACCATTTATTAGGTGTGGCTGAGTATATCCCATACGATTTAAATGTTTAACTGACCTGAGCAAACCGGGCTGGAAATTTTACGCTAAGGTACTTTTTAATGGATTTATTCATCTTGCAAAAATATTTTTTTCGGAAAATTACAGCGAGTTTAATCCTGAAAATAGTTGCGAAGTGTTATATTTTAATCTGACCCTCAATAGACTTATACGGATGAAAGACCTGTCCGAATGATGAGAAAGTTAAAGGAACTGTATTTCTGTGTTTGAACTTGACTGTAAATTGCTCAGTATTTTTTATTATGTCTATAAATTTAAAAACGTATCTCAGGCAGCCGATCATTTAGATATGAGCCAGCCAGCGGTGAGCAATCTGCTGAATAAAATTCGCCAGCATTATGGTGATCCTTTATTTTTACGTATTGGCAATGAGATGCTACCTACGGATCTGTCCAAACAGCTCTTTCCCTTGGTCAGCGAAGCACTGAGCAAAGTTGAAGCAATCAATAATTTTACGATCAATTTTGATCAGGTCACTTCACAGCAGCGCTTTACACTGGCGATGACCGATGTATCGCATCTGGTGTTATTGCCAAAAATTTCCCAGTATCTGAAGCAGCATGCATCCCATATCCGTCTGAATGTGCGTCCGATTACATCGGAAACCAGTTATCAAATGGCCAATGGTGAGATTGATCTGGCTTTGGGCTTCTTGCCAAATCTGGAGAATGGCTTTTATCAGCAGAAACTGTTTGAACAATATTATGTGGTGATCGCGGCGAAAGACCATCCGCGGCTCACGGATGACAGCATCACGACCGAAGAGTATTTACATGAAACCCATATCGATATTGATGCCGGGATGGGGCATTACCATATTGAAAATGAATTGCTGAATCTGGAACTTAAGCGTGACATTCTAATGCGTCTGCCAAGTTATCTGGGAGTCGGACTGGTAGTGCAGGAAACCGATGCGATTGCGACCGTGCCTTATTATTTGAGTGAAGTCCTGTTATCACGTGGCAATCTCAAGATCTTTAATGCGCCAATTGCGTTCCCGACCTATTCCGTAAAGCAGTATTGGCATATGTCCTGTCATCATAAAACCAGCCATCAATGGTTACGCAATATGCTGCATGAGATTTTAAGTAAATAACTCTACAACTTAAATAGTTTGATTGAGTTCTCATCTCTAGATTTTAAACTCCCGGTTCAAGCCGGGATTTTTTTATTTTGGTACATCTTGATGCCTTTTTCAGAGCCTTGCACCTGAAGTGATCAGTTCTATCTCAAAAAAAAGTATTACGAATATAAAAAATAGTATTACCAGTTTGGCACGTCCTTTGCATCTATCTACTCAATCATAAAGTGATCTAGGGTTCCGATACATGAAGATTCATGTAGGTCTGCGACCGAGAGTTCACGGCTTAAGTTTCAAGCTCAAGCTACACGGAGGGATAAAAGCCCCGGAGGTAAACCGTACAAGATTGGGATGGATGCATATGAGCACAACTACTTATCACGAAGATCAAGTCCTCTGGACTGAACGTTTACCGGGTGGACACCACTGGTCAGCACGCATCCAGCGTGGCGCAGTTTTACAACTTAAATCTTTAGGCGCAAATGCCAATGTTTCACTGTTTTGTGTGAATAGCGAAGATAAGCTTGAAGCCTATAACATGCCAGACAGCTTAAAAGGTCAACACAGCGCATTTTTAAGTACAGGGCACATTTTGGCGTCTGATTTAGGTCGTGCGATGATCTCGATTGTTAAAGATGACCATGGTTGGAATGATGCCTTTTGTGCGCCAAGTACCGCACCGCAAATCGAACAACAGTTTGGCAAGCAAAGCTTCCAAGATGCGCGTAACGACATGTACCGCAACGGTAAAGACAGCTTGCTTTTAGAGATGACCAAATTTGGCTTATCGGCGACGGATCTTAGTAGTAGCTTAAACCTATTTTCAAAAGTTGCACCGGATGACAACGGCAACTTGTCTTATGTCGTATCTGACAATACTGATCAAGTAATTGAATTGCGTTTTGAAATGGACTGCTTGGTGTTTTTATCGAGTGCGCCACATGCTCTAGATAATTCGACTGAATATGCACCTGCTGATATTCAACTCTCACTCTTTAAAGCATTACCTTTAGGCGAGACAGATGTCTGCCGTGACTCATGCCCGCAAAATCAGCGTGCGTTTCAAAATAATAACCGCTACTACGCTTTAACTGCTTAAGGGGAATGATCATGACTGCACTCGTAAATCTAGAAAAATCAGTACTTAGCGAAGTTTGTCCTGCCGGTGAAGCATGGATGTGTGAAGTCAAAAAAGGCCAGTATTTCCGTATTGTTGATCTTGAAGGTAATCAAGCGGTGGATACTTTGTTTATTTCCGCACATAACCCTGAAGAGCGTTATAGCGCAACTGATACTTTGGCGATGAACCGTCAAATTTATCTAGAAAAAGGTACGACTTTATATACCAACTTTGGCAATAAAATTGCGAGTATTCATGATGACAACTGCGGTCGCCACGATACTTTAGGCGGTGCATGTTCATGTGAAAGTAACACGGTTCGTTATGCGCATGATAAATATCCAATGCACAGTTGCCGTAACAATTTCATGATTGCATTGTCACAACATCCGATTGCGAAGAAGCATGGTTTAAACGTACGTCATATTGGGCCGAATATTAACTTCTTTATGAATGTGCCTGTCACAAGTGACGGTCACCTGAAATTTGATGATGGTATTTCTGCACCGGGCAAATATGTCGAAATTAAGGCCGAAATGGATTTGATCGTACTGATCTCCAACTGCCCACAACTGAATAACCCATGTAATGCCTACAACCCAACCAAAATTCAACTGATTGTTCGTGAAGGCGAGGTATAAAAATGTTTAATAAAGTTCTCATCGCCAACCGTGGTGCAATTGCATGTCGTGTCATTCGTACCCTTAAAAAATTAGGCATTCAATCTGTTGCAGTCTATTCTGAAGCCGACCGTGATTCATTGCATGTCACTTTAGCCGATGAAGCGGTATTCATTGGTGATGCACCTGCAAGCCAAAGCTATCTGAATGTCGATAAAATCTTAGAAGTGGCCAAACATACCGGTGCGCAAGCGATTCATCCGGGCTATGGATTCCTCTCTGAAAATGCCGAATTCTGTAATCTGTGTGAAGCTCAAGGCATTGTATTCTTGGGACCAAATGCCGAGCAAATGAAAGCTTTTGGTCTCAAACATACTGCACGTGAATTGGCAATTCAAGCCAATGTGCCGTTATTGCCGGGTAGTCAATTACTCGCTGATGAAGCTGAAGCACTGCTTGAAGCGGAACGTATCGGTTATCCTGTGATGCTCAAAAGTACCGCTGGCGGTGGTGGTATTGGTATGCGTTTGGTGTGGAATGCTGAAGAGCTGAAAGATGCTTACACAACCGTGTCGTATTTAGCGCAAGCGAACTTTAAAGATGCAGGCTTGTACCTCGAGAAATTTGTGCAAAATGCGCGTCATATCGAAGTGCAAATCTTTGGTGATGGCAATGGCTTAGTTTTAGCTTTAGGCGAGCGTGATTGTTCGGTGCAACGTCGTAACCAAAAAGTGATTGAGGAAACACCTGCGCCACACATTACAGATGAACAACGTGCTTATATCCAAAACGTTGCGATTCAATTGATGCAGTCAGTGAATTACCGCTCGGCTGGTACGGTTGAATTTGTGATGGATACCGACACCCAAGAATTCTATTTCTTGGAAGTGAATACCCGTCTACAAGTGGAACATGGTGTCACTGAGCAAGTCTTTCGTGTGGACCTTGTGGAATGGATGGTGACCTTAGGCAGTGGTGATTGGGTTGCTCCAACGTCAAAACTTGAGTCGCAAGGTCATTCGATTCAAGTGCGTTTATATGCCGAAGATCCAATCAAAAACTTCCAACCAAGTGCAGGGCTTTTAACGCATGTTGCGTTTGATGCCAATGCCCGTAATGAAACTTGGGTAGAAACCGGCTCCAATGTCTCGTCGTTCTATGACCCGATGATTGCCAAAATTATCGTCACAAGCGATTCTCGTGATTCTGCCATTCAAGCCATGACGGATACTTTGGCTAAAACTTCGGTTGCCGGCATTGAAACCAATCTTGAATATCTGCAAAACATTATTGAGGGTGAGGTCTTTAAAGCAGGCACGCAAACCACACGCTTCTTAAATACCTTTGAGTGGAAAACCCAAAAAATCGAAGTGTTACAAGCTGGTATTCAAACCGCCGTGCAAGATGTCACAGGTCGTTTGGGCTACTGGGATGTCGGTGTGCCACCATCAGGTGCTATTGATCCGCTGTCTTTAAATGTCGCAAACCAATTGTTGGGCAATGCACCGAATACCGCAGGGCTCGAATGTACCCTACAAGGCCCAAGCTTAAAATTCCATTGCGATAGCCAAATTGTGCTTGCAGGTGGTGATATGCCATCGACCTTAGATGGTGTGGCTGTCCCAATGTGGCAAACCGTGAATGTGCGTAAAGGTCAGGTACTTAAATGTGGCAAGATCGCCACAGGTTGCCGTACTTATATCGGGATTAAAGGCGGTCTAAATGTGCCTGAATATTTGGGTTCACAAGCAACCTTCACTTTAGGTCAGTTTGGCGGTCATGCAGGGCGTAATTTACTGATTGGCGATATGCTTCCAATCACAGCATTTACATCCGATGAAGTCAAAGCATTAAATGAAGATCAAATCCCAACATTTTCCAATTCTTGGGAAATTGCGGTGATGTACGGTCCACATGGTGCGCCTGATTTCTTTACCAAAAACGACATTGATACCTTCTTTGCCAACGAGTTTGAAATTCACTTCAACTCCAGCCGTACCGGAATTCGTTTGATTGGTCCAAAACCAGAATGGGCTCGTCAGGACGGTGGCGAAGCGGGTCTGCATCCATCCAATATTCATGACAATGCCTATGCCATTGGTGCGATCGACTTTACGGGTGATATGCCGATTATCTTAGGTCCAGATGGCCCAAGCCTTGGTGGTTTCGTGTGTCCTGCGGTGGTGATCAATTCTGAGCTTTGGAAATTGGGTCAGCTTAAAGCAGGTGATAAAGTCAAATTTGTGCCTGTCAGCTATCATCAAGCGAAATTGCTGAATGAAAAATATCATGCGCAATTAACTGCTGAAGATACGCAAGCTGTGGCATTTGATGAGTCGTTCTATCCTGAAATCAGCACCTTAAAATCTGCCATTTTAGATACTTTAAAAGGTCAAAATGGTACGCCTGATGTGGTGTATCGTCCTGCCGGTAATAATTATATGTTGGTGGAATATGGCGAACTGGTTTTAGATTTAAACTTGCGTTTCCGTATTCATGCGCTGGTGCAATGGGTCAAAGATCAAAATATTCAAGGCATTATTGACCTGACACCGGGCATTCGTTCGCTGCAAATCCATTTTGATTCGACCCAGCTCGATCAGATTGATTTATTGCGTATGCTTCAATTCGCAGAAGAGCAACTGCCTGATGTCACTGAGATGCAAGTGCCATCACGTACTGTGTATTTACCGCTTGCTTGGGAAGATTCACAAACCCAACTCGCAACCGAACGTTATATGCAAACTGTGCGCCCTGATGCACCGTGGTGTCCTGACAATATCGAATTTATTCGTCGTATCAATGGCTTAAAAGACAAACAAGCCGTGAAAGATGTGGTCTATAACGCGAGTTATTTGGTCATGGGCTTGGGCGATGTATATTTAGGTGCGCCTGTGGCAACCCCGCTTGATCCACGTCAGCGTTTGGTGACCACTAAATATAACCCTGCGCGGACCTGGACGCCTGAGAATGCTGTGGGGATCGGCGGTGCGTATATGTGTGTCTACGGTATGGAAGGTCCGGGTGGTTATCAGTTTGTCGGTCGTACCTCACAAATGTGGTCACGCTACCGTAAAAACCCTGATTTTGAGCAAGGTATGCCGTGGTTACTTCGCTTTTTTGACCAGATTAAGTTCTATGAAGTGTCTGAAGCTGAACTCATGCACATGCGTGAAGACTTTAAAGCCGGTCGTCTAAAATTACGCATTGAAGAAGGTGTACTCAACCTGAAAGAATACAATGACTTCTTAACGGAAAACCAAGAGTCGATTTCTGTATTTAAAGCGGTGCAACAAGCCAACTTTGATGCTGAACGTCGTCGCTGGCATGAAGCAGGGCTTGCGGAATATGTATCTGAAAGCCTAGATGCTGTGGATGATGGCGAAGGTGTTGAAGTGCCTGAAGGCGGTTGTGCTGTTGAGTCACATATGCCGGGTTCAATTTGGAAAATTGAATGTCAGTCGGGCGATATTGTCGAAGAAGGTGCAACGCTTGCAGTCATTGAAGCAATGAAGATTGAGATTCCGATTATTGCACCTGAACGCATGAAGGTTGAAGCAATTACCATTGAAAAAGGGCAGACGGTAAAAACGGGGCAGGTGTTGTTTACGTTGGCGCCAGTGGCTTAATGAGATAGGTATAAAAAAGACCGCCTACGCGGTCTTTTTTTCTTTATGAAGCTAAATTATATTTTTGTTCTCGTAATTTAAACGCTCTATCTCCACCTTCAAGAATTTCACAAATATGAGATTTAATTGCTTTTTGACCTAAAGTTGATGAGCAAGATGGGTTGAAATCTAAGGACTCAATACTACCGCCTTTATATTGAAATTTATGATTATTCATATTTGGACTATGAGTCCCATGTTGATTGGCAACAATAATTAGCTCACTATCTGCATTTACCACCACATTTGCGTTGTGAGTCACAAGAATAATTTGTCTTTCCTTTTTCTTTTGTTTTAGGAAAGTAACCAATTCTGAATAGATAGCTCGATTATCTAAGTCATCTTCAGGTTGGTCGATGATAATAGGGCACTTACTTTCACTACAATCTAAAGTCATTTTTAACACTACAAAAGCTTTCTTGCCTTGTGACATTTCATTGTAGTTGTCACCATCATAAATCACGTCAAATTTTATTTTAAACCATGAATTATCAAAGAATTCTTTAGTAAATGTTTCTAAAGTAGTACCACCTCTAAAACGAACTTCTCCTTCTTCTAAGGATTCTACTATTTCATGGTATTTATCTAATAGTTCTATTTGAGAAGTAACTTGCATTTCAGCAAATAGCTTGGCTTTTTCAGGCTGTTGGTTAATTGTTTTTTTGATAAATTCATTGAACTTGAATTTATCAAATATATTCGTTGCAATTATTTGTAGATCTTGGCTGATTGTAATTGATGATATAGCCTGTATTAATTCGGAAGCTACATTGGACATTGATAACCAAATTGTACGTTGAAACTCAGTTGTCAGACTTTCCAAAGATTTTTTTAATTCAGCAATTTTTTCTAAAATATCATCAATTTCTTGAATCTTAGCTTTTTCAATATTTAGCCTTTCTAATAATGGTTTTATAGCGTCAGAAGACCTTAGATAGACTTCGACTTTTTGAAATATGTTAGTACTTTTGATACTTAAAATTTCTTGTTCAACTTTTAGGATCTGATCAGAAATAGTTTTCTGGGATAGCTTTTTGAATTGCTCAAATTGAGTAGCTGTAAATTTTTCTATTTCACTTGCAAAAGATTCAAAGTGTGATTTTACTAGCACATAATTTAAACTAAGTTCAAATGGGTTTAACAGTTGATAGAAATCAGAACTGTGCTTATCTTCAAGTAGTTCCTTAAAAGTAATAAGACCTTCAAGATTTTTATTAAGAATTGTCAAAGTTTCATTCGAAGCATTAAAACTTGCCATTTCTTCTTGAGTTATATTTCCAATATCATTATTTTGGATTTGTATGGATAATTCATTAACTTGATTTTGAATATCATCCTTATTACCTTTCTGTGTCAATTGTGATTGATAGTCAGTTAAAGAGCTTAAAATTGAAAAATAAGTAGATACTTTTCCTGAAATTTCATGTCGTAAAAAATCACTTTGTTCTTTAAATTTAGAGAAAAGCTTATTGTCTTTTTGCTGTATCAAGTCTTTAACTATATCTTCAATACCTTGATCTTTTGACTTTGAATACATATGTCCTTGGTAAAAATATTCAATGGGTCTACTATAATCCTCCTTACCATCTTGCCAAATAATTCTAAAATTTGAACAAAGCTCATCAATATGCTGAGATTGTTCAAGGGAGTTTAGTGCGGTAGGTTTTAATTTATTTGCTAGACATTGTAATAGGGTGGACTTACCTGATGATCGCCCACCGATGATAGAAGTTAAATTACCATTAAAGTAAATTTTTTCGTTTGCAACATTAGTATTATTTAACTCGATATAATCTATTACTTCATATGAGTTTTTTATTTCAGGGCAATGTTGTCCGATATGAACACGACTTTCAGGTTCATGAATAATTTGCTTTAAACCTTCAAAAGTTGGTTCAGCTTTGATCCAACAATAACGATTCATTTTTGGTTCGAATAACTCTTCGAGACAATGAGCATCGCTACCATGAATAGACGGTTTGAGTGAGCGATATTTTGAAATTATTCCCTCAGGGGATTCACTACCTTTTCCTAAAAAATATCTATAGTCCGAAGGTTTTGCAGAGAATAAACCGTCTGCTAATTGATAAATAGAATTTCTAAGGCTATAAACGGATGCATCTTGTTGCTGTAGAAGATCCTCGTGTCCTCTTAAAGCAGAAACACCATCATCACCATTTGCAACAAATACGAGTACTTCATTTCTTAAATTTTTGTTTACTTCAAAAACTTCGATTAATGTGGTGTGAGGAATGCAAAACTGTTCAATCCCTTTCTTGAGTGCTAATTTTTCATCATCTTTTTGATGCTCTAAAAGGTATAAACGTCCTAGACTTTTGAGCCCGAATTCATTAAGAGGATATTTGTTTCCATCACCATGTGCCATTTTAATTTGACTTAATATTTGATTCTCAATTTTCTCAATTGCTAGAGGGTTAAAGATTAAGTGCAAATTAATCAAAGTGCTTGAACTTGTTGTTGGTGAAATTCTTAACTCCATGTTGGGTATCAACAAAATTTTAGATATAAGAGCTTTTTCATCACTATCAAATTCACTACGAGAATCAATTTCCGCTTGGAACTTTTTTACTTCTTTATAATTATCAACACTAAAATAGTCCGTGATACCAATAACTTTTATATTTCGTTCTAAGGCTTTTCTGAAAAGCTGAACACAGTAGTCTTCAAAAGAAATATCCCCAAATTTATCATTTTTGGCTGTACCTTTTGTATGGACATGTAAGTCCCAACGTCCCCACTCAGAGCCACGGCTCATCACTTTTCCCCTTAATATAGTTTTAAAGAACAATTGTTTAATTATTAGATTAATTGTAGATAAATATTGTTTGGAAAAGAACCTATATGGAGGGTTTTTCTCAATTTAAATATATTTTCCACCGAACAGTTAAATTCTCAATACTATGTATCTAGAAACTATAAGCCTCAAACTAAATTGATATACATCAAAAGTGGTAAACTTATTGGGCAAGTTCAAAAAGCAAATCTAGCCACACTTTGATGCACTCTCGAACCCCAATGGTGCAAAATGGGCTATTTTTTAGCCGCACTTAATAAAATTAAATCATCCTTATTCTGGTTTATATATGTATGTGATCGATTTTAAAAGTATTCTGCTTAAATCTATTCTATTTTATATTGTGGCACGCTTAATGCATTTATTTATATACAACATAAATAGAGGAGAGCAATACACTTGATCACTCATAAGCACAAACATCGGTTAACCATTCATGTATAAAAAGAATAGCAAGGACATGAGCAATCAAAATGGAATAAACCGGTGAAATACAAAACTTACTTTTGCTTTAGAACAAGCCCCATCTCACTGTTATGGGGCTTTTTTTTGCCCTTTTATGTAAGTTTATTCACCTTATCCAAATAACTAAAAATTGGCACGTTTTCTGCATTTTCCTAAGTAATACGAAATTTTGGTTTTGTAATATTTACAGGAGATGCACATGAACAATCCGACATCAAATAAAAAAATGCATCCATGGCTTCACTTTTTGGTTGAGCTGCTCAGCGTACGCGCAGGCTTTCACATTAAACAGTCTTCCCAATACCAACCCAAGGATCAACATCGTGCCTAAACAAAAATTGGCACGGATCAGTATTACCGTGCCAGAAACCACGCTACATGCGATGGACCAAAAAATTGTCGAGCAGCATTATGAAAGCCGTTCACAGGCCATTGTCGACATGATTAACCGCCACCTGATTGATGATCTGGTGATTCGCGATGAAGTCATGGTCGGCACACTCACCTTGCTCTACGACGTCAGCCTGAAACCGCTGCGCAGTCAGCTGGTCGATCTGCAGCAGCAGTATCTGGCGCAAGTGATCAATTCACTTCATATCCAGTTGGATGATGAAAAAATTTTGCAAGTCATGCTGATGCAGGGCGCGAGTAGTGATCTGAAAGAAATTAGCGAACAATTTATTGCACTGAAAGGCGTGATTAAAGGCCATCTCGAACTGATGGATGCCGTCATGCCGCCCATTCCACAAAATACCGAACACACTTAAGGAGAACAGCTGTGCACAACTTATGGACTGTACAGGACTGGCAACACGCCTACCAGAATAACAATATCCAGCTTAGTGACCTGATTGAGTATGTAGCCGAGTTGAATAATGACGATCATGCCTGGATATCAATTGCGACAGCAGCACAATTACAGGCACAAATTGATGCATTGACTGGTGCAGATATTGAAAGCTTGCCACTTTATGGGGTGCCATTTGCAGTCAAGGACAATATTGATGTTGCAGGGTTCTATACCACAGCAGCATGTAAAGAGGCAGCTTATCTGGCGACTTCCGATGCAACAGCAGTAGCCAAATTAAAAGCTGCCGGCGCGATTGTCGTGGGAAAAACCAATCTGGACCAGTTTGCGACGGGTCTGGTCGGTGTGCGCTCCCCATACGGCGCGGTGAAGAACAGCTTTAATCCTGAATATATCAGTGGTGGTTCGAGTTCGGGTTCCAGCGTGGTGGTAGCCAATGGATTAGTACCATTTTCACTGGGTACAGATACTGCAGGTTCAGGACGTATACCAGCAGGGCACAATAACATTGTCGGACTCAAACCGACCAAAGGCTGGTTTTCGACTACAGGCCTGATTCCGGCTTGTCGCACCATCGATGTGATTTCGATTTTTGCATTAACGGTGGATGATGCCTGGCAGGTGGCGCAAGTCATGCAAGGCTATGATGCTAGCGATGATTATTCCCGGGTACATCCTCAAAATGTACCGAGCCAATTTTCAAAAGGGAAAATTGCCATTCCGGATACACTGGAATTTTATGGCGATGCTGAAACTGAAAAAGCATTCCAGCTGGCGATCGCACGTGTACAAAGCTTGGGTTATACGGTTGAGCCGATTGATTTTGTTCCATTTCAACAGCTGGCGACTGCACTTTACAACCGCTCTTGGGTGGCTGAACGTACCAGTGCCGTGGAAAAAATGGTGCAACGTGAGCAGACCCATCCGGTAATTGGCCAGATTATAGCGCAGGCAGACCGGTTCAGTGCGGTCGATGCCATGCAGGATGAATATGAACGCGCCCGCCTGAGCCGTATCATTCAAAATACCTTGACGGATTATGATGCATTGATGGTGCCTACCGCACCTACCATTTATCGCATTACAGAAGTAGAAGCGGACCCTCTGGTAAAAAACAGTCACATGGGCGCTTATACCAATTTTGTCAATTTTGCCGATCTTTCGGCTTTGGCGCTACCCAATAGCATTCGTGCCGATGGTTTGCCAACGGGCGTGACCTTTATTGCACCAGCCTGGATGGATGAAGCACTGGCCAAATTCGGGCAAAAATGGCAGCAGGCGAGCCAGTTAAAGTTAGGCACATCTGAACTTAGCTATGAAAAAACAACTGAAATCTCATCGGGTCACAGCGTCAAACTGGCTGTCGTCGGTGCACATCTAAGCGGAATGCCGCTGAATTTTCAGCTGACCACACGCGGTGGCACCCTGATCAAGCAGACCCGGACTACTTCGCATTACAAACTGTATGCATTAAAAAATACCACACCGCCAAAACCCGGCCTGCAATACAGCGCTAAAGGTTGTTCAATTGAAGTCGAGGTCTGGGACATTCCACGTGCATTGTTTGGCGACATTGTCGCTGAAGTACCGGCACCACTCGGGATTGGCAATGTACAGCTCAGCGATGGCACATGGGTCAAAGGTTTTATTTGTGAAGGCTATGCCTTAGAGGATGCAACAGATATTAGCCATTTTGGTGGTTGGCGCGCCTATATCGAATCTAAAAAAGTCAGCAATACCAAGTTTAAATGCGCATGCATAGGGGAAATCGCACGATGATTAAAAAAGCCTTGTTGTCAGCATCTGTACTGACCACGATTTTATTAGCAGGCTGTGACAATACAGCCAAAGTACCGGAACCAAAAGCCAAAGCTGAAGGCAGCGTGAATACCAAGCCCATTACGATCGGTTACAGTGATTGGCCGGGGTGGGTGGCATGGCAAGTCGCGATTGAAAAAGGCTTCTTTCAAGAGGCAGGGATCAATGTTGAGTTTAAGTGGTTCGATTATTCAGCATCGATGAGTGCTTTTTCGGCCAATCAACTTGATGCCGTTTCGGTATCCAATGGCGATAACTTGGTGATTGCATCCGGTGGTACCAAGGGCATCATGATCATGGCGACCGATTATTCAGCCGGGAATGACGTCATTATTGCTAAAAAT
Source organism: Acinetobacter sp. CIP 64.7 (assembly GCF_000369745.1). GTDB lineage: Bacteria > Pseudomonadota > Gammaproteobacteria > Pseudomonadales > Moraxellaceae > Acinetobacter > Acinetobacter fasciculus. Next base: position 324,750 of record NZ_KB850179.1, read on the forward strand.
GGCATAAATTCGATTCAAGAACTAAAGGGCAAGCAAATTGCGGTCGAAAAAGGCTTAGTTGATCATCACTTGTTAAATACGGCTTTAAGCGATGCGGGTATTGCACATACTGATGTGAACTTGGTCAACGCGGTCACCAATGAACTACCACAAGTCTTTTCAAGTCCTGATGTGGCTGCGATTGCGGTATGGCAGCCGGTGGCCAATCAAGCCTTGAAAGCCGTTGCAGGTTCCAAGATTATTTATTCCTCTCAAGATAAACCTGGTCTGATTTATGACACTTTAACGGTCAATATGACGCATTTGTCTGCACACAAAGAAGAATGGAAAAAAATCATTCAAGTGTGGGATAAAACGGTGAAATATATTAATGATCCAGCCACACGTCCTGATGCCTTAGCCATTATGGCAAAACGCGTTGGTCTTGAAGCCGATCAGTATGCACAGTTTATTGAAGGGACGCATTTATTGGATTTGGCAGCCAATAAAAAGGTATTTGAAAAATCGAACAACTTTGATTCACTCTATGGTTCAAGCTATCACGTCAATGAATTTAACTTTAAAAATGGTGTATATACCCAAAAAGTCGATGTAGATGGGGTCATTTATCCCGAACTTGTACAATCTTTACCATAATCTTTTTTATACAGGCTTTTCGTATCGAAAGGCCTTTTTTCGTTAAGGGGGCTGTATGTTAAAAAAATTATCTCTTTCTGTGTTGGTTGCTTCAAGCTTAATTCTCGTAGGCTGTAGCAAATCATCAGATACCACAACTGAAGCAAAAGCAGTCAATTCAAGTACTGCTCCGATCCGTATCGCCTATAGTGAATGGCCGGGTTCACTCGCTTGGGAAGTGGCAAAGGCAAAAGGATGGTTTGAGGAGGCAGGCTTAAATGTACAACTTGAATGGTTCTCCGACTATAACGCATCAATTCAAGCCTTTTTGGCAGGCAAAATTGATGGGGCGAGTGTCGCCAATGGCGATAACTTTATGCTGTCTTCACAAGGTGTGAACGGGAGCATTATTTTGGTCAATAGTATGTCGACCGGAAATGATATCATTATTGCGAAACCGGGCATTGAGTCTGTTAAAGAGCTTGCAGGGAAAACCGTTGCATTCGAGAAAGGCTTGGTCAGTGAATTGTTCTTTACCACCGCGATGGAGAATGAAGGTCAAGATCCGAGCAAAGTCAAAGTCGTTAATGCGGTGACCCAAGAACTATCACAAGTCTTTAATACACCAGGGATTGATGCGATCACGCTTTGGCATCCATTTGGTTTACAGGCCCTTAAAGCTGTACCGGGTTCTAAAGTCATTTATGATTCAAGCAAAACACCGGGATTAATTTACGATGTTCTTTCGGTGAACTTGCCAAACATTGAAAAACGTAAAGATGAGTGGACCAAATTGATCGTGGTGTGGGACAAGATTGTGAAATATCTTGAAGACCCTGCGACACGTGCAGATGGTATTAAAATCATGGCAGATCGTGCCGAGATTAAACCTGAACAGCTTGAAAACCTGATGGCGGGTACGACCTTGCTCGATTTAGAAGATAATAAAAAAGTCTTTGTTAAAGGTGATGGCTTGGACTCACTGTATGGTTCTTCTTATAACGTCAACAAGTTCAATATGCGTGTCGGAATTTATTCAGAAAGCCCTGTTGTCGAAAATACCATCTATCCACATTTGGTCAATGCTGCACAAGCTGAATAATCCATCTAAGCTTGATAAAAAAGGGCTTTTTAGCCCTTTTTTATGACTCACGATTTAAGCGAAGTTCATGCTTCAATCAGCCAAACTTTCTCAATATCATGTGCAGTGACCCATAACACATCACCACACTGCATTACCGCACCACTTCCAGCATTCTCTTGTGCAGTGATCTGCCTTAAAATCTTGCCAGAAATCAAATCAATTTCGATTAACAATAGATTTGTCGTTCTGACCCAAAGTCTGTTTTTAGATGCAAAAATATCCCCACCATCGCCACGTGCATGTTCAGGGAGTTGAATGGTTTGAACACACTCACAGGAGAGAGCATCAATTTTTGAAACCGTGCCATGCTTTTGATTAAGGCTAAACACATATTGATCATTGGCCGAGATAAACCAAGGGGTTTCATCAACATCAATCACATGTGTTACACGGTTTAAGAAAGGATCAATCCGTTGTACGGAGGCGTGTTGAGTGTTGGTGAGCCAAATTGCACCTGCACCATAGCAAACATTATAAGAGCTCGGTAAGACTTCAATATGTTGTTCAATTTGACCGCGACACGGTGCAATTTTGGTGAGTAATCCTTCTGCGGAGACCACCCAAATGGCATCATCGGATGCCGCCAAACTAAATTCACCCGTTAAATCCGCAAGACCCGTCGGAATGATGGCTAAAACTTCATTACTAATCTGATCTATTTTATAAATGGATTGATTTTCTAGACTCGCCACCCATACTGCTGAAAATGCACACACCGGAATTCCTGCAGCCTTAGGCACTTGAATTTCAGCCACCACCTGATTGTCTTGAGCCGAAAACTTTTGTAAGACATCCTGATTGGTGGCCCAAATATAGCGGCCATTACTCGCCATAAAGTCGACAAAACCGGAAACATGCCGAGTTTGTAGCGCAAGATGTTCAATGGGTACTTCATTTGATTCAAGCAAAACAGCATGATTCATCTATGTAACTCCTGCATATTGATGACAGCACGGTAGCGCAGTTTCCCCTGACGTAACTTCTCAATCGCATCATTGACTTTCGAGATGGGAAATTCCTCCACCCAGGGCTGTATATGGTGACGTGAGCAGAAATCGAGGAGCTGATGCATGGCAATCGGTGTACCTGTGGGTGAACCTGTTAGACTAATTTGTTGATCAATTAGCTGAAAGCTTGAGATTTTAAGAGGAGCTTCGACCAAACCGACCACATGAAACTTTCCTTCAGGAGCCAATAAGCGAATGTATGCATCCCAATCGAGTGCTTGATTGACCGTATCCACAATCAGATCAAAATTTTGTGGGGGAATATCATCAAGCTGAGTCGAGGAAAGGACTTGGTCTGCACCTAATTGTTTTAGTTCATCATATTTTGCAGGGTTTGAACTAAACGCAGTGACTTTGCAGCCCCAAGCTTTGTAAAGTTGCACTGCAATATGTCCTAAGCCACCAATACCAATCACGCCCACATGATGAATCGCTTGAATACCATGTTGCAGTAAAGGGGTAAATACCGTTAAACCACCACAGAGTAATGGTCCAACACTTTGGAGATCCATATTTTCAGGAATAGGAATCACCCAAGAGGCTTGCGCACGGACATGACTCGCAAAGCCACCATGACGTCCTACAATCGTGGATTCAGATTGTTTGCACAGATTAGGTTTGGCCGACAAACAAGGATGACACGTTTGACAATGACCCGATTGCCAACCTAAACCGACCACTTGATTGGGGACTAGATGTTTTACCGTGCTACCAAGCTTTGAAATACGTCCAATGACTTCATGACCCGGAACGAAAGGATATTGTGTTTGTTGCCAATCATTATCAAGCATAGAGAGGTCAGAGTGGCATAAGCCACAGTACATGACCTCAATTTCAACCTCATCGGGGTTTAAGTCGTTAAACTCAAACTGATAAGGTTGAAGTGCTTGCTTAGGCGCATGTGCGGCATAAGCAAATACAGGCATCACTTATGCTCCTAAGTCATCATAATTGTGTTTACCAAAATGGACATTTGGACCAGTCAGTTGAATTTCGCCACGTTTGACCATCTCACGCATATAACGAAAGCCTTGCGCACTGACTTCAAATAGATGTTGACCTGCAATCACAGGCGGATATTTCTCTAAAGCTTCTGGCGTTGCAAATTGAGGCAACGGTTTAATCTCGACATCATAGTCACAAGCAAAGAATAGCGGGAATGAATAACGTTCATCACGGACTTTACGAACACGATGAGAGGTTGCAGTAAAGCGACCGCCACTTAAGGCTTCAATCATGTCGCCAATATTGAGCACAAATGCATCTTCAATGGGAGGTGCATCAATCCATTCACCTTTAGAGTTCACCACTTCGAGTCCTGCTGCAGTAGGTAACAAGATGGTGAACAGCTCCATATCGGTATGTGCACCAAAACCAAAGATATCTTCTGCTTCTAGATCATGTGGATAGTGCATTAAACGTAGTTGAGAGGTGGGTCGTGTGACTAAACGGTTAAGCGCATCGGGTTCAAGTTGAAGGGCCAATTCAAAACCGCGCAGCAGCACACGTCCTAAGGCAATCACATCTTCATAATAAGCGCTAACATCTTGCTTAAAATTCGGGAGATCGGCCCATACATTCGAGCCATGCATCGGTTTTTGAGCAATCACGTCAGGATCATCATCAGGTAAATCCCAACTCAAATCGAAAGCTTCTTTATTGTCTGTTTTGTTGGGTAATTCTGCCAAATCAGGACGATCAATCGCTTCAACACGTTCTTCACCCGGTGGCACATATCCACGATGCTTAATGCCAAATTTGCCGGCGTAATACTGCATTTTTTCTTCAAAGGGTAAGGCGAAAAATGCTTTAGCTTGGGCTTGTAATGCTTCTATATGTGCTCTCGGAATGCGATGACCCTTAATATATAAAAAACCGACATGCTCAGCCGCTTTGCCGAGTTCTATCGCAACCTGTTGTTGATCTGCAGGATCTGCACTGTACAACCCTGAAATATCAATGACAGGAATTTCACTGAAATCTTTTTCAATCGTTTGAATGCTCATGTTACCCCCTAAAATGAGGCACGTATGGTGTGGAACAATGCGTGCCTTGTGAATTTACTAATGTCTGCTTAAATTTCAGTACTGTTTGAAAAGACGTTAATAATGACGATGCCAAGCACCATAAAGGACAGCCCAATCAGCGCTGCCGTGTCCAAATGCTGTTTATAGAAAATCCAACCAATGCATGAAATCAAAATAATGCCTGCACCCGACCACAGGGCATATGTAATACCCACGGGGATGGTTTTCATGGTGAGCGCTAGAAAGTAAATTGCGATCAGATAGCCAATGACAGTGATCGTGGATGGAATCCATTGGCTAAAACCATTCGATGCTTTTAAAGCAGAGGTCGCAATCACTTCTGCCACAATTGCAATCATTAAATAGAGGTAAGCCATATTGATCTCACTTACTTGCTAGTACTGACTTTGGTCATACGAGGAATCACCGGTAAATCTGCCAAAGCAGGATCAAGTTCATCTTCTTCGGCATGCACCAATTGATCGACACGTTGACGTAAGCTTTTAAACTCAGGTGTCAGCATGAGGTCAGGATGACGTGGGCGTGGCAAGTCGACTTCAATAATTTCTTTAATCTCACCTGGGTTGGCTTTCAGTGCCACGATACGGTCGGCAAGTAGAATGGCTTCGTCCATATCATGGGTAACAAAAATGATGGTAATGTCGATGTTTTTCCAAAGATCCATTAAGTGACGTTGCATTTTTTGGCGCGTATGTGGGTCAAGTGCACCAAAAGGTTCATCCATGAGCAGAATTTTCGGTTCATTGACTAAGGCGCGGGCAATGGCGACACGCTGTTTCATCCCACCTGACAGTTGGTGTGGATATTGATTTTCGTATTTTTCTAAGCCAATGATGTTAATCCACTCGCGTGCTTGGGCTTCGGCTGCTGAATGACTTTGGCCCTTCATTTTTGGACCAAACATTACATTTTCTTTGACAGTTTTCCACGGAAAGAGGGTATAGCCTTGGAACACCATGCCACGCTCAGGACTTGGGCCTGTAATCGGTGTGCCATCCACTAAAATCTCACCACTACTATATGGGTCTAAACCTGCAACCACACGGCTAAAGGTCGATTTACCACACCCAGAGGGTCCAATCACACAAATAAATTCACGTTTATGGATTTTGAGATCTAATGCATTTAAGACCGTGCGTTCTGTTTTGCCATGTTTAAACTTTTGTGTGAGTTGTTTTGCTTCTAAGATCACGGGACGTTGGTAAATCTTGTCAAAATAGTGACGTGAATCAAATGCATCAGTATGTTCAAGCTGTGTCATTAGTGTGCTCCCGCTTTCCATTTAAATAAACGTTGACCGATTTTCATCAGGACGACATCGCAGATCAGACCGATCATCCCAATAATTAAAATTGCAGCGAAGACATTGTCGAAATGTTGGTAGCGTGCTTGCTGGGTGATAAACCAAGTAATGCCAGAGGTGCTGCCAATCAGTTCAGCCACAATTAAGTAAGTCCATGCCCAACCGAGCAGTACACGCAAATTACGGTAAATTTCAGGTAATGCTGCAGGGATCACCACATGTAACAGACTTTTGAGTTTATTTGTGCCCAGAGTAAAACCGGCTTCAATCAAGCTACGGTCAACCAAGCGTGTGGTATTGGCAATAATCAGAATTTGTTGGAACAAAGTGCCAATCACAATAATGGCAATTTTTGGTGCATCGTTGATCCCTAAAATTGCAACGGCTAGGGCACCAAATGCAGGTGCAGGCAAATAACGGAAAAATTCAACAAAAGGCTCGGTCAGTTGGGATAGCTTGTTTGAAAAACCGCATAAAATTCCGAGTGGGACACCGACTAAGGAAGAAATAAAGAACGCAGTAAAGACCAGCTTGATACTGTGCCACAGACTTTCATGAAACCAGGGTGCATTGGCCTGAGCAGGCTCCGTGGTAAAAGCTGTGATCAGTGCAATCGCAACTTCATGCGGTGCAGGCAGATAAATCGGGTTGACCAGAATACCTTGCGGCGGAGCCAGACCCTGATCTACCGCAGACTGCGCAGCAGAAAAAAACTGGTCTTTATCAATACGACTTTCGACCTGTAAATAGGCAACACTACCTGAATCAGTAATCTGGACTTGTGGATGCCAGATAAATGGCAAGTAGCTGACTGCACACCAAATTAAAATTGGTATTAAAAAAGACCCCAAGCCAAACAGCAATTTATTTCTTTGACTGAGTTCACGTGCAACGTAACTCATAGTGTTGCCCCTCAATATTACAAATTTTATAAAACGTAATACTAAATAAGCAAAATGGATGCCATTTCATCCCAAATCCTGAAATGACTTTAAAAAGGACTTATTTTTATAGCAAAAATTAGCAGACAACTCTTAATCATATTCAAGAAGTTAGATCAGAATGCAGAGATTTTTTAATCATTTTTTGGAAAATAGACTCAATGAAAAAGACCTGAAAAATCAGGCCTCTTTTTTCAGTAACATCATTTAGCCAATAATGTCTGCATGCTGGCTTTGCAAACTATAGATGCACTGTTCTGCAATCTGTTTTTTCTCGGCTACGGTCATTTCAATATCTTCCCATTTCTGCATCTGCTGCAGGAGCCAGATAAAATCATCGACTTTCGGTTGGGCACTTTTCCCAACAAAATTCCGGATAATATTCTTGATCTTGTAAAAGTCATAGACATGCCGCTGGGCGGAACATTCAAACTGAATAATCTGATAATCGACTAACATGTCCCATACTTCTGATAAATCACTGCGCTGCTTTAAATCATCCTGCGCTTTTTGTACTGCCTTGACCACTGCCTCTACAGTAAATGGATGCTGTTCTGCCCATTCCTGGGTCATGGCCAAGACTTTATCGGCAACTTTTGGAATGACATTCTGGCTTGCCGCGACGATAAAACTATAGCCTTCAAGTTTGGCCTGAATATTCCAGGGTTCTCCCACGCAAAAGCCATCGAATACCTGTTCCGCGATTCCTTTTACCATGGAAGGCGGTGGAGACGTCATCAGCTGGATATTCTTGGCCAGTTGTGGATCAGTCAGTGCCAGCCATTCTTTTAAGCAGTAATGGTGAATCGAATATTTATACACATAGGCCAGATTGATGGGATGATTCTGTTGTAAAGCCTGTACCAGTTTCTTTGAGGTGCTTTGTTCATCATCCTCAGGCTGGATACCGAGTTCATAGCACCAATCCTGGCGCAGGCTAATAAAAGCCTGATTCACGCTCAGTACTAGAGGGGTTTGCAAAGCCACCTGTAACTGGTCTGTGCCCAGGGCAGCAGCGGGCAACATGGCGGACAGACAATGTGCAGCATCCAGAAAGCCATAGGCCAGACGGTCACGCAAACTTGACCATGAGGCTTCGCGGATTAAATTGATGGTTAATCCTTGCTCGGCAAAATAACCCTGTTTTTCAGCCCAGAGAATGGCAACACAATCAAGTAAAGGAATATAGCCAATATTGAGTTCAGTTTTTTCTAATGTGGACATATGCTTTTCCTTATTGGCCCAGTAACAGCTTCTGTGCATCCAGTAAGCGTCTGGCCATTTCACCAATGGTAATCCGGTGACTCATGGCATTTTTACGCAATAAAGCAAAAGCTTGCTCTTCCGTTAAGGCATGCAGCTGGATGAGCAGGGCTTTGGCTTTATCGATATCTTTACGGTCAATCAGCTTGTCCTGGGTTTCTTTTAAATCGTTCAGCAGCTTTTTATGTTTGCGGAATTGTTCAATTGAAATTTCCAGAATGCTTTCTAGTTTGGTGGGATCAATACCATCGACAATATAAGCCGTGATTCCGGCATCAATCGCACTTTTGATGGTGTCTTTATTGGAGTTCTGGGTAAACAGCACGGTCGGAAGTTCATATTGGCTGACACAGCTTTCAATAATATCCCGATGCGGATGATCCATATTCAGCAGGATCACATCTGCATGAATACCCTTAACATGTACCATATTCAGGTCATTCAGGATTAAACAGGCCACCACCTGAAAATCATGTGAAAGTAAGGATTCCTGGATGAATTGGGCGCGCTCCAGATCATCATCAATAAGAGCAATTCGTAATTTGGACATGGAATATTTTCAAGTAAGGCCTAAGGAATATTCAAGCAGGAGTAAAGCAAAAAACATGCCATTAAATTGGTGCATAAAATTCTATTTTTCTGTTCAATTTAGTGCATAGCTTTAGGGATTTCAGCTGATGGCTGATCAAAATGAAGCGTTTAGGTAGATCATCTGCCTGAAATAAGGCGTTTTCTTATTGGAAAAGTTGGCACGATTTCTGCATTTATTAAATCGTCAAAGATGACTTTCAATACTAACAACGGCCAACGATGTCCGTTCTGATCGTAATTGCACTTTCAAGGAGTGTGATTGGTATTTCGTTCAGCACAGGATAAATGACATGGTCAGTTGTTCAGCAATACAAAACGCACAAGCGTTTCAACCCTTCCTCCAGCATTACAAAGCGCTGGGTTGCGGTATTTACAACATATTCAATCAGCAGACATATCAATGCCTAGACGTGATATGCGGCTTTTTATCATCTTTAAAAAAACAATAGTTGGAGTGCAGATATGAAAATTCTCATGATTGGGCATGGCATGGTGGGGCATAAATTCATCGAATCTGTACTGGAACAGGCCGGTGATGACATTGAGCTGACCATTTTGGCAGAAGAGCCACATTTAGCTTATGACCGGGTACATTTGACCGAATATTTCAGCGGCAAGTCGGTCAAGGATCTGAGTCTGTGTCGTAGTGATTTTGCCGATGCTTATGGCATTGATTTGCGACTTAATACTAAAGCGGTTGAAATTGATCAGCTCCATAAAACCGTCACCACCAGCCAGGGTGATGTGCTGAGTTTTGACAAGTTGATTCTCGCTACCGGTTCTTATGCCTTTGTGCCACCATTCCCGGGCAATGACCGTCAGAATTGCTTTGTTTATCGTACTATTGAAGATCTGGATGCCATTCGTGCAGCCAGTCTGAATGCCAAAACTGGCGTAGTGATTGGCGGCGGCTTGCTAGGGCTGGAAGCAGCGAAAGCCCTGCGAGATCTGAATCTGGAAACCCATGTCGTAGAATTTGCTCCGCGTCTGATGGCGGTGCAGATTGATGATCTGGGCGGCCGGGTACTGCGCTCTAAAATTGAAGACCTTGGTGTCAAGGTACATACTCAAAAGGCCACGTCAAGTATTGAAGATGGTGACAGCACTCAGCATGTAACGAAGTTCGGAGATGGTTCGGTGCTTGAAACCGATATCATCCTGTTCTCGGCCGGTATTCGTCCGCGTGATGAACTGGCGCGCCAAAGTGGTTTACTGATTGGTGAGCGTGGCGGCATCATCATTAATGATTATTGCCAGACCTCACATCCGGACATTTATGCCATTGGTGAATGTGCACTTTGGGACAATAAAATTTATGGTCTGGTTGCACCGGGCTATGACATGGCGCGTATCGCGGCAAAACATGTACTGGGCCAAGAGAGTCATGCATTCGCTGGCGCCGACATGAGCACCAAACTCAAACTGATGGGCGTGGATGTTGCTTCTATTGGTGATGCACATGCCATGTCCCCAGGTGCTTTGAGCTATTTCTATGCTGATGAAGCCGCGCAGGTTTATAAAAAAATCGTGGTGTCAGCAGATAAGGCCAAGCTGCTGGGCGCGGTGCTGGTGGGCTGTGCCAAAGAATATAGCGATCTCCTGCAAATGATGCTGAATGGTCTGGCTGTACCGGAACAACCGGAAAGCCTGATCATGCCGGGCTTTGATCAGTCGACCTCCAAATCGGGTGGCAGTGGCATCGATTTGTTGCCTGACAGTGCGACCATCTGTTCCTGTAATAATGTTTCCAAAGCTGATATCTGTTCAGCCATTGATGGCGGTGCAACTTCATTGGGGGCACTGAAAAAATGCACGCAGGCTGCAACAGCGTGCGGTGGCTGTGCGCCATTGGTGACGCAGGTTCTCAAATCTGAATTACAGCGTCAGGGTGTCACGGTGAACAATCACCTGTGCGAACATTTTGCCTATTCACGTCAGGAACTATATCACCTGGTTCGTGTGCATGAAATCAAGAGTTTCTCTGACCTGATCCAGCAACATGGTCATGGGATGGGCTGTGATATCTGCAAACCGACTGTAGCCAATATTCTGGCATCCTGCTGGAATGACTTTGTCCTAAAACCTAGCCATGCCGGTTTGCAGGATAGCAACGACTACTACCTCGGCAATATCCAGAAAGATGGTTCCTATTCGATTGTGCCACGTGTGGCAGGCGGCGAGATTACTCCGGATGGCCTGATTACCATCGGTCAGATTGCCAAAGATTATGGCCTATATACCAAAATCACAGGCGGACAACGAATTGACATGTTTGGTGCGCAGGTACATCAACTGCCTGAAATCTGGGAAAAGCTGATTAATGCCGGTTTCGAGTCCGGACATGCCTACGGCAAATCTTTACGTACGGTGAAATCTTGCGTGGGCAGCACTTGGTGCCGTTTCGGGGTCGATGATTCTGTCGGCTTGGCAATTTTCCTGGAGAACCGTTATAAAGGCCTGCGTTCACCCCATAAAACCAAAATGGCAGTATCCGGCTGTACCCGTGAATGTGCAGAAGCACAGAGCAAGGATGTCGGTGTCATTGCCACGGAAAAAGGCTGGAATCTATATGTATGCGGAAATGGCGGCATGAAACCGCGCCATGCTGAACTGCTCGCTTCGGATCTGGATACTCCCACACTCATCAAATATATCGACCGCTTCTTTATGTTCTATATCCAGACAGCAGACCGTCTGCAGCGCACCAGTGTGTGGCGTGACAATATGGAAGGTGGGCTGGACTATCTGAAAGATGTCATTGTGCATGATTCGCTCGGCATTGCCGCTGAACTGGAAAGCCGTATGCAGCATGTGATTGGTACTTATCAGGATGAATGGCGCACCGCAATTGAAGATCCTGAAGTACGCAAACGCTTTAAGACTTTTATCAATGCCAAAGCAGCCGAGCAGAATGACCCGCATATTCAGTTTGCGCCTGTACGTGGCCAGATTCGTCCAAAGACAGAAGCTGAACGTGATTTAAACCGTATTCCAGTGGTTGAAGCCTAAATACCACAGTCAGGGAGAATGAAAATGACAATTTTAAAAGACATGAACGAACTGAACTGGTACGAAGTCTGCAATCTGGATGAGATCACTCCGAATACCGGTGTGGCAGCCCTGATTGAAGATCAGCAGATTGCAATTTTTCGCGTGGGTCAGGAACAGCGGGTTTATGCACTCAGCAATCAGGATCCGTTTAGTCTGGCCAATGTCATGGCACGTGGCATTCTGGGTGATCTGCAAGGTGAGCGTGTAGTCGCATCCCCAATTTACAAGCAGCATTTCAGTCTGGTGACCGGTCGTTGTCTGGAAGAACAAGAGCAGAAATTACTGGTATTTCCAACCCGAATTGAAAATGGCAAAGTTCTGGTGAGTCCGACTCCACAAAAAACTTATATTTCCAGTAATGGTCAAAACACAGAGCGCTTAAAACTGGTACTGATCGGGAATGGACTGGCGGGTATGCGTTGTCTGGAAGACTTGCTGGATATGGCGCCAGATCGTTATGACATTACCGTGATTGGGGAAGAGCCATGGGGCAATTACAACCGGATCATGTTGTCACCGGTATTGTCTGGTGAGAAAAGCTTTGCCGAAATTATGCTGCATTCAGCCGACTGGTATGCTGAAAAAGGCATTCGATTCATTGCTGGGGATGCAGCCATCGCTATCGACCGTTCGCGTAAACAGGTCCACACCCAAAAAGGCGAAGTCGTTGCTTATGATCGTCTGATTCTCGCCACTGGTTCCAAACCCTTCATGCCACCTATTCCGGGTGCTGAACTTGAAGGCGTGATTAGCTTCCGGGATATTCAGGATGTTAACCGCATGCTGGATTACTGCAAAACCAGGCAAAACGCCGTCGTGATTGGAGGTGGGTTGCTGGGTCTAGAAGCAGCTTATGGACTGAAGCAGCAGGGGATGAATGTGACTGTGCTGCACCTGATGGATCGTATTATGGATCGTCAGCTGGATATGAAAGCCAGTCAAATGCTGAAAAAATCAATTGAAGATAAAGGTATCCGGATCATCACCGAAGCCAACACCGAAGAGCTGCTCGGTATGGATGGTCACGTGACTCAACTGCGGCTAAAAGACGGGACAATGCTGGATGCCGATTTGGTGGTCTTTGCTGTCGGGATTCGACCCAATAAAACCCTGGCTGAACAGGCTGGCTTACGCTGCAATCGCGGAGTACTGGTGAATGACACTATGCAGACCTATGACCCGAGTATTTATGCGGTAGGTGAATGTATTGAGCATCGTGGCCAAACCTTTGGACTGGTTGAGCCATTATGGGGACAGGCCTTTATCTGTGCGACGCATCTGGCTGAACATGGCCGACTGACCTTTAAGGCACCGACTGTTCCGACCCAACTCAAGGTTAGCGGATGTGATGTCTTTTCGGCCGGAAATTTTGAACCTCAGGATGATTTTGAAGATATCGTGCTGAATGATGAGAAGCGTCAGATTTATAAACGGATCATCATTCAACAGGACAAGGTCATTGGTGCTGTGCTATTTGGCGATACCGAAGATGGGGCTTGGTATGCAGAACTGATTGCAGACCAGACACCAATTAGTAATATCCGCAGCAAACTGCTTTTTGGTCGGGATTTTGCATTAAAAAAGGCAGGGTAATCGGATAAACCTCCTCCAAACCCTCTTTGAAAAAGAGGGGAACCTCCCTCCTTTGCTAAAGGAGGGTTGGGGAGGATTAAAACTTTTGAGATATAGAAAATATTTAAATCAAACCTGTAAAAACTAGATATCAGAGATTTGGTGAAACACGTGAATTTGGATGATTAAGGAGCACAGCAGCAATGAATAGTATTCCGGTTATGGAACTACATAGCTCTACTGAATCCCAAATAAAAACCACTCAGACGACCTGTCCTTATTGTGGAGTAGGCTGTGGTGTCATCGCGCATGTAAGCCAAACCCCTATGGGTGAAAAGGTTCAGGTTGAAGGCGATGTTCAGCATCCTGCGAACTTGGGCAAGTTGTGTATTAAAGGCAGTCATCTTGCCGATACACTTGGCTTAAAAACCCGGCTTCTGCATCCGATGACAGGGCGAAAAGAGCAGCGGCAAATAAGCACTTGGGATCATGCTATTTCAAGTATTGCCAATAAATTTCAGCAATATATTGATCAGTATGGACGTGACAGCATCGCCTTTTACGTCTCCGGCCAGCTTTTGACTGAAGACTATTATGTGGTGAACAAGTTTGTAAAGGGCTATCTCGGTACTGCCAATATTGATACCAATTCAAGACTGTGCATGTCATCTGCTGTGGCAGCGCATAAACGGGCTTTTGGCGAAGATCTGGTACCGGCCAGCTATACAGATTTTGAGCAGACAGAAATGGTGGTTCTGGTCGGATCCAATACCGCCTGGTGCCATCCGGTGCTTTATCAGCGCATTATGAAAGCCAAAGAAGAGCGGGATTTATTCGTGGTAGTGATTGATCCACGCTTTACCGCAACCTGTGAAGCGGCAGACTTACACTTGCCGATTTTACCAGGTCAGGATGTCGCGCTGTTTAATGGCTTGTTGCAATATCTTCAGCAAAATGGTCATGCCGATCTGGATTTTGTTACACACCATACTCAAGGTCTGGAGCAGGCGCTTGCCAGTAGCTCGACAGAGTCATCACTTGAAAGCGTGGTAAAACGTACCGGTATTGCTATTGAAAAATTAACCTTATTTTTTCAGAAATTTGCCCAGAACGAAAAAATCATGAGCCTGTTTTCCATGGGCGTAAACCAATCCTCTCAAGGAGTAGACAAAGCCAATAGCATTATCAACTGTCATTTATTGACAGGAAAAATAGGCAAACCCGGTTCGGCACCTTTTTCCATGACCGGACAGCCGAATGCGATGGGCGGACGGGAGGTCGGTGGGCTGGCCAATATGCTGGCCAGTCATCTGGATTTGGATAATCCGCAACATCAGCAACTGGTGCAGGATTTCTGGCAAAGCCCGGTCATCGCGCGGCAGCCCGGATTAAAAGCAGTCGATTTATTTCAAGCGGTGGAAAGCGGGAAAATCAAAGCCATCTGGATTATGGCCACCAATCCGATCGTGAGTTTGCCCGATGCAGATCAGGTTAAACGCGCTCTGGAGAAGTGTGAATTTGTGGTGGTCTCCGATATTTGTCTCAACACCGATACCACGCAATATGCCGATGTACTGTTACCGGCACTGGGTTGGGGCGAAAAAGATGGCACAGTCACCAATTCGGAGCGCTGTATTTCCCGGCAAAAGGCTTTTTTACCGGCTCCGGGTGAAGCTAAAGCAGACTGGTGGGCCATTTCCCGGGTGGCTCAGGTCTTAGGTTTTCGCGGTTTTGACTTTAACAACAGTCATGACATTTTTCTGGAACATGCCCGTTTATCTGCCTATCAGAATAGTTCGCTTTCGCAACGTGAAGATACACCGAATTTTCGCTATTTCAACCTGCAAGGTTTAACTCATCTCGGTTTTGCGGAATATCAGAATCTAACACCGATTCGGTGGCCAGTCTGGGATAAGCAAGAAGTTTATCAGGTTGATCAACTATTTAGTCAAGGCCAGTTTAGCCATGCAGATGGCAAAGCCAGATTGGTGCCAACAGTTGCAGCCGATCCGGTACATGCTATTTCTGCTGAATATCCTCTGATCCTGAATACTGGACGCATTCGCGATCAATGGCACACCATGAGCCGTACCGGATTATCTGCCAGTTTGTCCCAGCATCGTGCCGAGCCTTATTGCGAGCTGCATCCGCAAGATGCACTGAAGTATGGCCTGAAAGATGCCGAGCTGGTCGAGGTGAAATCCGCTTGGGGAAGTTGTGTACTCCGTGTGCAATTTTCACAAAATATACGACGTGGCCAGATTTTTGCACCGATTCACTGGAACGACCAGTTTGCATCCGATGCGCGGATTGGCAAAGTGGTGAATCCGGTGGTTGACCCGATTTCCGGCGAGCCAGAATTTAAGCATACTCCGGTGATGATCCAGCCATTTTATACCCAGTGGCAGGGCGTGCTGTATGTACGGGAAGGCTTTGAGCAGAAAATCCAGACCATGATTAAAAATACGGTGTGGTGGAGCAAAACTCAAACCACTCAGGCCATCCGGTATGAACTGGCAGACCGGCGCCGTTTTTCTGATATCACCGGGCAGATCAAGAGCCTGTTAGCCTTTGATGATGAAAGCTTTGAATGGCTGAATCTCGAAGATCAAACGGCGCATATCAGTCATAGTGTGGTGCTTCAGGATGGCCAGTTAATTGCCAGTTTTTATATCGCACCGGCGGCACTATTGCCAGATCGTGACTGGGTGGCAGGCCTGTTTAGACGTGAACGTCTGAGTGCATTACATCGTAAAGCATTGCTGGCAGGTCAGGCCATGTCGATGGGAAATAGTGAAGGGCCATTAGTCTGTAGCTGTTTTAAGGTCGGTAAGAACCGAATTATTCAAACCATTAAAGATAAAAATATCACGCATGAAAAACAGGTAACTGCATGTCTAAAAGCCGGAGGAAATTGTGGTTCATGTTTGCCAGAAATTAGAGGCCTGATTAAAGCCTGCCAGACGGAGTACATAGAATGAAAAGAAGAGTGATGAAGACGGTGTCTTATCCGGAAACTGATGTGGTGATCCTGGCCGGAGGTTTAGCGCGGCGCATGAATGGCATCAATAAATTGCTGCACAAATTTGATGATGAAATCCAGCTCATTAAAATCCATCAGCAGTTGAAGTCCCGGGCAAGCAAAGTTTGGGTCAATAGTCATCGGGATCACTCCATTTATAAACGGATGATTCCTTCGATCGACTTTTATCAGGACGATGAACCCGGTTTTCAGGGACCATTGATGGGCATGAAGAGTGCTTGGTCACATGTACAATCTGATTATGTGCTGTTCGTACCCTGTGATGTGACCTATATTCCCAAAAAAGTCATTTCACGTTTACATCAGGCCCTGCAACGACATCCTTTATCTGAAGTGGCGGTAGTTGAAATCAATGAAAAGGCATTGTTTCCATTCTGTCTGATGAAACGCAGCAGCTTACCCACTCTTATACAACATCTTGAAAATGATCAGCACAGTTTAAAACTCTGTTTTGCTGACATGCACATGCAGCGGGCAAGCTTTAAAAATCGTGCCCTGTTTTTTCACAGTATTAATTCATTTGACGAGCTACAGCAGCATCAACAGCTTAACTTTCTCTAGCGTTTAAAATGCTAAAAGTCGAATTATCATATTCTGGTTCACCAAAATATTGCTTTTTTTATTTTTCGAGCGAACTTTTGGACTAAAAAAGAACAAATATTACCCATTAATATTCATTAAACATAAATTTGTGCAAAGTTGGAACACTTATTGCTCATTCATTGTGAAGAAATAGGGTAGTAAATCAAGACTGTTAAATAACCGTGCAGATCTCATCATGGACCGCAGCAATGAACAGCATGACAGCTTTAGCACCTCGCAGTATCTTTCAGGATCAGTTTGGACGCCAGAAACGTAAGTTGCGGATCTCGGTGACTGACCGTTGTAATTTCAAATGCAGCTATTGCATGCCTGAACATCCGCAATGGATAAATAAAAAAGATTTGCTCAGTTTTGAAGCCCTGTATGCTTTTTGCGAGTTTATGGTGCGACACGGGATTGAGCAGATCCGGGTGACGGGTGGCGAACCGTTGATGCGTCAAGGTATTGTTCATTTTATTGCTCGCTTGCAGACATTGAAAGCCTTTGGCCTGAAACGTATTTCCATGACCAGTAATGGCCATTATTTAAAAGATTATGCTCAAGCGCTTAAACAGGCAGGACTGGACGATCTGAATATCAGTCTAGACAGTCTTGATCCAAAGCAGTTTCAGCAACTGACCCAAAAACAGTTACAGCCTGTACTTCAAGGTATTTCTGCCGCACAGCAGGCAGGTTTGACCGTCAAGATCAATAGTGTGCTCATCAAAGGCATCAATGACAATCAGATTATTCCTTTGGTGAAATGGGCACAGCATCAGGCTATAGAACTGCGTTTTATTGAGTTTATGCCCCTCGATGGCGATCAGAAATGGAATCCGTCTGATGTCATCAGTGAGCAGGATATCCTGGATCAACTGAAAACTGAATTTGATGTCCAGGTATCTCAAGGACAAGGCGCCAATCCAGCCCGTGGCTATTTGGTCAATGGGCAGCCTTTGGGGATTATTTCCACCATTACCCATTCATTTTGCAGTGATTGTGACCGTCTGCGCCTCAATGCCCAAGGTGAATTTTATAACTGTTTATTTGCCAGACAAGGCCTGAACCTTAAGGCAGATATCGAACAACTGGCGCTGGATCATTTCGCCACACAGACATTTCAGCACAAGCTCCACGCTTATATCTGGCATAAAGAGGCCGGCTTCCATGCGATCCAGCAATCACCAATACAAAAGCCGATCCGAAAAATCAGCATGCACAGCATTGGAGGGTAAATATGTCACTCACTCAGCAAAAATTAATTCATATCAAAATAGAAGCCTTCGGTGCGATTGAACGACAAATTCCCACAGATTTAAATTTGCAATGCGAGTCTGAAATTCAGGTTTCTGAAGTCCTGAACCAGTTGCTATCCCTCTATCCCGATATACAGCCCATGCTGGAACGTTGTGCCTGTGCAATCGGTGAAGACATTATTTCCAGACAGAATGTTTTAAATCGTGACAGTACGCTGGTGCTGTTATCGCCGGTAGCAGGAGGCTGAGATGCAACTCAAGTCACTAAAACAATTTGCCCGAATCCAGCAGACTGCTTTTAGTCTGGAGGATTTTGATGGTATCCAGCATTTTCCGGAATGTGGTGGAATCGGCATCTTTGTCGGAACAGTACGTAACCATCATCAGGGAAAAGCTGTGCGTGCCCTGAAATATACTGCCTATGCGCCTGTGGCTGAAAAAATGATTCGTGAAATTGAACAGCAGATCCAGACCAAATATCAGGTGTCTTATGTGCGGGTGGTACATCGGATAGGTGAGCTGGGGGTTGGAGAAATAGCCATTATTGCTATGGCTTATGCCGCCCATCGTCGTGAGGCTTTTGCGGCCTGTGAGGAAGCTGTGGAACGGGTGAAGCATGAAGTTCCGGTCTGGAAAGAAGAATTTTATACGGATGGTAGCAGTCAATATGTCGAAGGCTGTTGTATCCGAAAAGATCATGGACCTGAAACGGATCACTCTCATCATGCAGAAGAAGCGCATTGTCACCATCACCATGTAGCAGAACACGCTTGCCAATCACCATCTAATTAAATGCGTCCAATGAGGATGCATAAGATGAATCACTTTAAAACAGATTTTAAAAATTAGCCTGGGATGAATCATGAAAAATGTAGGGATGAAAGCAGAAAGTTACCGTACAGCAATTGCCACTGGAATCCTGCATGCACCGCCACATTGCATTGAGCTGCTACGTAATGGCAATACTGAAAAAGGTGATGCCCTGAAAACAGCACGCATTGCCGGCATTCTAGGTGCCAAACGGACCGATGAGCTGATTCCATTGTGCCATCCATTACCGATTTATCGTGCCGATGTGGAATATGAACTGTGTGATGCACATGTCGAAATTATTGCTACTGTTGAAACCATTGGACCAACTGGTGTGGAAATGGAAGCTTTGACAGCGGTCAGTCTGGCAGGTCTGACCTTGTATGACATGCTGAAGCCGCATTGTGAACCGGAAGATTTGTCGCTGGATCAATGCAGGTTGCAGCAGAAAAAAGGCGGAAAATCACATTTTACCCGCGTACTTAAAGAGAGTCTGTCCGCTTCGGTTATTGTGCTGTCCGATACGGTTGCAGCAGGTAAAAAGCCGGACACTGCCGGACAAAACGTAATGGAAATTTTAAAAGAAGCCAATTTTGATTCTATTAGTTATCAGGTTATTCCCGATAGCCCAGAACAGCTCTTGACCCTGATTGAACAGCAGAAAAATCAGTATCCGCTGATTCTAACTGTGGGCGGTACTGGCTTAGGTCCTAAAGACCTGACCGTCGAAACCCTACAACCTTTGCTGCAACGGGAAATTCCCGGTTTAATGGAAGCTTCACGTAGTTTTGGGCAAAAACGTACCCCTTATGCAGCATTAAGTCGTGGCGTGGCTGGCTATATTGAGAACAGTCTGGTGATGACCCTACCGGGAAGTCGTCAGGGTGCGAAAGAATCTCTGATCGCGGTACTTCCGGCTTTAGTGCACTTGTTTGATGTGCAAAAAAATATCCCACATGCGGGGGGCTATCAATGAATCAGGCACTATCACATTCAGCCTGCGGTGCTGAACCGGGACTGATTTCTGTTGATCAGGCACTGCAGATGTTACTTGAGCAGACGCATATCTTGGTAGCTGAAAGCCTGCCGCTTGCTCGGGCTCTGAATCGCTATCTGGCAGAGAAGATTGATTCGGCCATACCATTGCCGCTGTTTTCACAAAGTGCTGTAGATGGCTATGCGCTTTGCAGTCCAGAAAATGTTAGTGCTTACAGCACTTTTGAACTCATTGGAGAGATTCGGGCAGGGCAAAGTACTGAAATTGAACTGCGGCCAGGTCAGGCGGTCCGGATTTTTACCGGTGCCAGGATTCCAGCAGGAACTACAACGGTCGCCCGTCAGGAAATTGTCAAATGCCATGCCAATCAAATCATTATTACAACAGACCTAAAGCCTCATACGGATATACGTGATGCAGGCGAGGAAATCGCACAAGGGCAGCGTCTGGCAGATGCAGGTCAAAAACTGCATGTAGGTGCAATTGCAGCTTTGAGCATGGCAGGCGTAAAGCAGGTTTCAGTCTATCGTTATCCTAAAATTGCTGTTGTGATTACTGGAGATGAAGTCGCTTCCAGCATTGAAGACCTGAATTCCGGAAAAATCTTTGACGCCAATGCTCCACTGATTCAGGCCTGGTTTCAATCACAGGGTCAAAACGTAGATATTCTGCATGTTTCAGATAATGAGTATGAGCTGCAAACGTTAATACATCGTCTTAAAAACCAATACGACTTCATATTGACCACAGGCGGGGTTTCGGTGGGTGATTATGATTTCATTCGTCCTGTTGCCCTGGAGCAGGGTTTTGAGCAGATTTTCTGGAAAGTGAAGCAGAAGCCCGGAAAACCGATGTTATTTGCCAAGTATCGTCGAGATGATCAAGGTTACTGTTATCTCTTGGGTTTGCCGGGAAATCCGGCTGCTGTGTATGTCGGGATGCAAATCTATACGACAACTTTACTGAATGCCTTACAAGGGCAAAAGCAGTCACCTGCATGGCTTAGTGCGGTAATGACACATGATTTGAAAGCGGATGCACGTGAACGTTTTTTAAGAATGGCTGCAGAATTTGATCAGGGTACTTTAAAGCTCAAAAGCCTGGCGAAACAGCAGTCGCATATGTTGAGTAATCTGATGCAGGCCAATTGTCTGGTACGTATTCCTGCAGCAACAGAAATCCAAGCCGGGCATGTGGTACAGGGTTTGCTGATTTGAAATGCCTGTCGCAATTCTCAATATTCGAATCACATAGAATGAGAAAGATGGATTTATTCAAAGTTCTACTCACTGGCGTGCTGTTGACTAGCCCCATGCTGTATGCCGAAACAGTTAAAATATATGCCGCAGCCAGCCTGACCAATGCGATTACTGATATTTCCAGACTATATGAGCAACAGCATCGGGACATCCAGATCGTTCCGGTTTTTGCTGCGTCTTCGGTATTGGCGAAACAAATTGCGGCGGGAGCCAGCAGTGATCTATTTTTCTCTGCAGACCTGGACTGGATGAATGATCTGATCAAGAAACAAAAAATTCAGATCGGTCAGATTCGACCTTTGCTTTTGAATGAACTCGTATTGATTAGTCCTATTCAGCAAAAAAATCATTTTAAAATGTCAGCCGACTTTAATCTTGCTAAAGCCTTTCAAGGCTATCTATGTACCGGACAAATGGAATCGGTGCCTGCCGGAAAATATGCCAAGCAAAGCTTAACCCGGCTAGGGTGGTTGAATCCGCTTCGGGGCAGAATAGTCGGTACGGATAGCGTTCGTTCAACCTTGGCTTTTGTAGAACGTGGCGAATGTCAGGTCGGCATTGTGTATAGAACTGATGCCTTGATGAGTAAAAAAGTTAAAATTTCGGGGGTGTTTCCAGCCAGTACACATCGTCCGATTGTGTATCCAATCGCTTTAACCCGGCAGGGCCAGAAAAATCAGGCAGCAGTCCAATTTTCTGAATTTATCCAGACGAGTCCAAGGGCCAGGCAGATTTTCCAGAAATATGGTTTTAAGCTTAAGGTAGGCTAACTGCTCATGCTTACACCAGAAGAACTGAGTGCCTTAGCGCTTTCAGCCAAAGTAGCGGGCTTTGCCACAGCGGTGTGTCTGCCATTTGCTATCGCCGTAGCATGGTTACTGGCGCGTTATGAATTCAGGGCCAAATTTCTTGTAGAGGCGATATTGCAGATGCCCATGGTGCTACCGCCGGTGGTACTGGGGTATCTTCTGCTCCTGCTGTTTGGTCATCAGGGGATGCTGGGGCAATATCTGCATGCATGGGGAATTCAGCTGATATTTAACTGGAAAGGTGCGGTACTGGCAGCAATCATTGTGGCATTTCCTTTAATGGTACAACCGATTCGTTTGTCTTTTCAAATGATCAACCGGCAATTAGAACAGGTGGCAGGATCTCTAGGCGCTGCACCATGGCGGGTATTCTGTAGCATTAGCCTGCCTCTGGCTTTGCCTGGAATTTTAATCGGTAGCATTTTATGTTTCAGCCGCAGTCTGGGAGAATTTGGTGCCACCATTACCTTTGTTGGCAATATTCCAGAAGAAACCCGCACGATTCCCATCGCCATTTATAGCCTGTTACAACAGCCTGATGGAGAAAGTATGGCTATGCGTTTGGTCATTTTATCTCTGATTCTGGCTTTTTCAGCCTTGATTGCAAATTACTGGATCATGCAGAAGTATCAACGTAAATTGGAGGCTTAAGATGCTGAAGTGTGATTTTCAGTTTAATTACGCAAATTTCCAGCTACAGGCCAGTCTGGATATGCAGACGCAGTTGATTGGTATCGTCGGAGCATCAGGAAGTGGAAAAAGCACCTTTTTAAAAAATATTGCAGGGCTATTAAGACCTTCACAAGGCTTTATTCATTTCCAGCAAAAAATATTATTTGATCATCAGCAGAAACTGAATATTCCTGTTCATCAAAGAAAAATTGCCCTGATTTTTCAGCAAGCCTTGCTGTTTCCGCATCTGAATGTCATGCAGAATTTAAAATATGCAGAACAGCTAAATATAAAAAATAAAGGTCAGCAGAAATTTATGTTTGAAGACATTGTGGAGCTACTCGAATTAAAGGCTCTGCTTCGGCATCGGGCGCATCAGCTTTCTGGTGGACAGGCACAGCGCGTTTCTATCGGTCGTGCACTTTTATCTTCTCCCGACCTATTACTTTTGGATGAGCCTTTAAATGGACTGGATCAAAAGCTGAAAAACCAGATTTTACCTTTTCTGAAAATTGTGATTCATCAAACAAACTTACCCATGATTTATGTAACCCATCATGTAGATGAAGTAGCGTATTTACAGGCGCAGGTGCTGCATTTTGAAAAGGGAAAAATTATTTGATCCAGTACTGCACCGATTTAAACCAGCAATGACTCCGAGCAGGTCATCCTCTCGCTTTTTTGCTAATAATGCCTCAGAAGCTATCTATTTTTCTCTCTATTTTTAAAAATGAAAAGTCTAATTTAAGAGCTTAAATATAAATTATTTTATATAAAACAGTATCTTATTTTATTTTAAAAATAATCTGGCATGACCTATGCATATATCTGATTAAAGTCAAAGAAGACTCAACATTTGTATGACGGCCAATGACGTCCGTTCTGATCGTTACTGATATGCCTCGGCATCATAGTGACTTAAATACGTTCAGTTCTGGTAAGGAAATGGCTATGTCTTCAAATACAAGTCTCAATAAAGCAACAAAAATAAGTCTATTTAACTTCAGTAGTTCAGCGATGCGGGCCTTCCATATGAGTTGGCTCGCTTTTTTTGTCTGTTTCTTTGCATGGTTTGCCTGTGCACCTTTAATGCCTGTCATTGCCGGTGAATTCAGCCTGACCAAAGAGCAGATCGCCAATATCAATATTGCCGCAGTCGCCATTACCATTCTGGTGCGTCTGATCGTGGGGCCGCTGTGTGATAAATACGGTCCGCGTAAAACCTATACCGCCTTATTGATTATTGGCAGTATTCCGGTGTTTGGTGTGGCGTCGGCCAACAGTTATGAATCTTTCTTGTTTTTCCGTTTATTGATTGGCGCCATCGGTGCCAGTTTTGTCATCACCCAATATCATACCAGCATCATGTTTGCGCCGAATGTGGTGGGAACGGCAAATGCAACTACAGCAGGTTGGGGGAATGCCGGTGGCGGTGCGACCCAAGCCCTGATGCCTTTAATGCTGGCTGCTTTGGTCATGTTCGGTGTAGAACAGGCGATGGGATGGAGAATTGCGCTTCTGGTGCCGGGCATTCTGATGATCATTGTCGGTGTACTGTACTGGAAATTCACCCAAGACTGTCCACAAGGCAATTTTAAAGAACTTCGTGCGCAAGGTATTTCTGTTGGTAGCGATAAAAAAGGCGGCCTTGCAATCTTGATGCATGCCGCACGTAACTACCGTGTGTGGATTTTGTTTGGAGCTTATGCAGCCTGTTTTGGTATTGAAATTTTCATCCATAACATTATTGCCTTGTACTTTGTCGACAACTTCCAGTTTGGCCTAAAAGAAGCAGGCATGGCTGCCGGGATTTTTGGTTTACTGGCATTGTTTGCCCGTGCCTTGGGTGGCATTGTTTCAGACAAAGTTGCGATTCAAAAAGGTCTGGATGGTCGAACCAAAGTCCTGTTTGCCTTGATCATGCTGGAAGGTCTGTTTCTTATTCTGTTTTCGCAAATGAATAGTGCAACCTTGGCGATCATGGCAATGACCATCTTTGCCTTGTTTACTCATATGGCATGTGGCGCTACCTATGCACTGGTACCCTTTATCGACCGTGATGCCTTGGGTGGTGTGGCTGGTATTATTGGAGCAGGTGGCAATGTCGGCGCGGTGGCTGCGGGGTTCCTGTTAAAAGGGATACTGGATATTCAAACTACTTTGATGGTACTGGGTGGCTTGGTGGTGATTGCTGCAAGTTGTGTTTTGATGATCCGTTTCTCTGTCGAACATAAAGAAAAAGAACAGCTGTTATATGAACAGGCAGTAAATGAACGTCATCTGGCGGAAGCACAGCAATAACACTACATTCCTGATTTAAAATGAATGAACAAAAAGGATAGCAATATCCTTTTTGTTGTTTTTGCTAACTCACTAATAAAGTGATGAACCCAATATTCAGGATGGGAAAGTATTATTTAAACAGGACAGGAGGATTGAATTCATCGAATAAAAATAAAATTATTTATAGGTTGTAAGTTTAATTTGAGATGAAAAAATTATATATATTTTAATAACGATTTTAAAAAATAAATGAATTTAATGAGTGCAGATAAAATAAAAGCCATTTTCAAAATGGCTTTTATTTTTAGAATGATAAATTAATAGGTTTTGTAAGGTAAAAACTTTCCGGATAATACGACGTTCACCCGATCTCCGTTTGGATTATTCTCACGTTGAATATCCATATTGAAATCAATTGCACTCATAATTCCATCACCAAATTCTTCATGGATCAGTTCTTTAATAGTCATACCATAGACGCTGACAACCTCATACCAGCGATAAATCAGCGGATCTGTCGGCACGCTAGTTGGCAGAGAACCTTTATAGGGTACGATTTGCAGCCAGGCGATGGCTTCATCAGTCAATCCAAATATTTCACCAATTTTTTCTGCCTGTTCTTTATTAAAAGCCATCTGACCCAAACATGCGGCTGTCACCCATTCTTTAGAAAGGCCTATTGTTTCAGCGACATCTGCCCATTTGATAGACTTTAAAACTTTCGCTGAAATAATCATGTCTGTCACTTGTTGACGATGGCTAATCATAATCTTCTCCAATAGCTATATTTAAAAAATGACCGCTATAGATAATGCAGAGATTGTGCCAATATAATTATAAGGATGAAATTTTAAAATAATTTATAGGATTTTTATTAGCCATTTAAAATAAGTGGCATGCTATTTGCTTTTATCTATATTAAATATGGCAACGGCGCCATGACACGATTGATCTGTTTGAATAATACAAGGCAAAGACGCCTAGGGTTGAAATAGACCTTAGGCGTTTTTTATTTGCAAACAGGCAAGTAATTTATATAAAGGGGATAAAAATATGGCTTATCTTGCTCCTGCAGAGTTTGCAAAAAAAGTGGTCGATGCCGGTGAGGCAAAACTTCATATGGCAACGCGTGATGTTTTAATTCGTGCGTTTATGGCAGGTGCAATTCTGGCACTGGCAGCAGTATTTGCCGTGACGATTGCGGTACAAACAGGGGTGCCACTGATCGGTGCGCTGCTATTTCCAGTCGGTTTCTGCATGTTATATCTATTAGGCTATGACCTGCTGACCGGGGTATTTGTATTGACTCCATTAGCCTGGTTAGACAAACGTCCTGGGGTGACGTGGGCACGTATTTTAAAAAACTGGGGACTGGTTTTTTTAGGTAACTTTGCCGGATGTTTAACCGTGGCAGTGTTGATGGCCGCAGTCTATACCATGGGTTTCGCAGCTGAACCGAATGCGGTCGGGGTGAAAATTGCCCATATTGGTGAGGACCGGACTTTGGGCTATGCCGAATATGGTTTTGCTGGCTGGATGACGATTTTTATCCGCGGCATGCTGTGTAACTGGATGGTGTCACTCGGGGTAATTGGCGCCATGATGTCAACCACAGTCAGCGGAAAATTTATCGCGATGTGGATGCCAATCATGCTGTTTTTCGCCATGGGCTTTGAACATTCAGTGGTGAATATGTTCCTGTTCCCATTTGCCATGATGATGGGTGGTGATTTCTCGATTACAGACTATTTCTTGTGGAATGAATTACCGGTGGCATTGGGTAATTTAGTGGGTGGTCTGGCACTGACAGGTCTGGCGCTCTATACCACGCATGTACGTACTGGCGATAAAAAAGAATTCTAATCTGAGCATGATGATTTATGTCTTGAGATTAAAGGGATCAATTCGATCCCTTTTTGAGTATTTAAAATGAATAAAAAATTAAAGATCAGCATCGGGCAATATTCTTCCGCTGGAATCAAAGCACAGAATCAGGATTTCCATGGGGTCTATATTCCTGAAGGCCACGCGCTTAGCAGTAAGGGCATTGCCTGTGCAATTGCAGACGGGATCAGTAGCAGCAATGTCAGCCATATTGCAGCAGAAACTGCAGTCAGCAGTTTTTTATCGGATTATTATTCGACTTCGGATGCATGGAGTACTCAAACTTCAGCGGCACGGGTTATTCGTGCGACTAATTCCTGGCTCTATGCACAAACCCAGCAAAGCCGCGGGCGTTTTGATAAAGACCAGGGTTATGTCTGCACCTTTAGTGCACTGATTTTGAAAAAAAACAGGGCACATATCTTTCATGCTGGCGACAGCCGGATTTATCGCATTCAGGCACAAGCCATTGAACAGTTGACGGCTGATCACCGTGTTTGCCTGTCATCAACAGAACATTATTTAAGTCGTGCACTGGGTGCCGACCATCGTATCGATGTCGATTATCAGCAGCTTGAATTATGTGAAGATGATTTATTTATCTTGATGACAGATGGTGTCTATGAGTTTATTGATATGCAGCTCATATCAGATCTGCTGCAACAGCAACAACATCTGGATATCATTGCCAAGTCTATAGTCGAGCTGGCCTTAAAGCGGGGTAGTGATGACAATCTCACCATTCAAATCATTAAAGTGGAACAGTTGCCTGAGGAGGAATCCTTTCATATCAAGAGCCATGTTTTATTTCCGCAACAGCTGAGTCATGGTGATCTGTTTGAAGGTTATCGGATTGATAAAATCCTGCACCAAAATCATCGCAGCAGCCTCTATTTGGCGCGTGATGAAGCAACACAAAATCGGTTGGTCATTAAAACCTTGTCTGTCGATGTGCAGGATGACCTGAAAGCGGTAGAACAATTTCATTTAGAAGAGTGGGTATCGAAACGCTTAAAACATGAAAATCTGCTGCAATGTTATCCGCATAAGGGCAGCAAGAAGTTTTTATTTCAAAGTTATGAATACTTGCAAGGGGAAAGCCTAAACCGATGGCTGCACCGTCATAAAACTGCTTTAACTTTACAGCAGTTGCTTCCGATCATTGAGCAGGTGGCCAAGGCACTGAATGCCATGCACCGTCTTGAAATGCTGCACCAGGATGTACGACCAGAAAATGTCATGCTGCTCGAACCAGCCGATACCTTGAAAGTGAAACTGATTGATTATGGATCGACTGCGGTCAGAGGTCTGGTTGAACTGAATCCCAAACACGCAGATGTTCCTTTGGGAACCTTGGCCTTTATGGCACCTGAGTATTTTATTGGACGCTCGCCCTCAGTAAAATCAGATCAGTTCTCGCTGGCGGTGATGAGTTATTATTTATTAACCCGACAGTTGCCTTATGGGACGGACCTCGCGCGCTGCAAGACCGAAAAGGCCTTAAAGCAGGTTCGATATCATCCTCTCTATGAGTATCGACCGGATCTGCCACATGGCTTGGACGCAATCTTTAAAAAAGCGCTTTCCATTCGCCCGGAGCAGCGCTATGAAGCACTTTCAGCCTTTATATATGATCTGAAACACCCAGATATCAAATTTAAAAAATCAGTTTCACGCCCTATGCTTGAAAAGCATCCAGTCACTTTCTGGAAATCCTGCACAGCGATTCTTTTTTTGTTATTGCTCTGGGTGTTTGCACTATATTTTAGCCAATGAAAATAATCCAAATAAGCTGTTGAACGATTTTTTTTGACTGAAGTAAAAAATCAGATGTGATTTGAGCTGAGATGTAGTCAAAATATCTATTTATTCTTATTGCAGATTTTTCTATTTTTACGATGATTGACTCTGTGTTTTCGAAGATTATCCCTATAAAATAGAAAGTGCAGTTAAAATCTAAGTAAGCATAAAAACATTGGAATAATAATTGCTTATTTTTAATACCATTAGAATAAAAAGGCAGATGAGACATGAAAATTCAATTTTTTAAGCTGATTTTAATCTTGAGCAGCAGCATGGTGATGAGCCAAACCAGTCTCGCCGGAGATGGTGGCTTGCGTTTTGCTGAGAAAAATCAGGAAATAGCGGCACAAATTCAGGCCAAGAAAAAAACGGCAGAAATACAAGCGCAGTCCCTACAAGCAAAAGCCTCTACAGAAACGAAATAGTAAAATAGCACTCATCCAAGAAGGTGAGCTGTTCAGATTAGATCAGATGTATAAGATGTGGTGATGCGAAAAACTAGTCCCTAACTTTTTAATACTGAAAAAAAACTCCCCATCTATTTTAAGAATGGGGAGTTTTTTATTTTGCATCTCAGGGAAAATTACTGAATTTGTTCCTCATCCTGTCTTTCCTGACGCAGCTGATCACGTTGTCTCTGTGGATCATGAAGGCCTAATTGACCTCGCTGGATCTCACGATCCTGTTTTTCTTGAGGATCAAGTTGTTCTTCAGTGAGTTCTTCATCATTTCGATCGATTGGATTCGACATAGTCTTTCATCCTCTAAAATACTTTCTAATTTTTATTGTATGAGTGCAGCAAAATTATTCTGTGACTTTTATGCCTGAGTTAGTTTTCTATCTTGTTGCTGCTGTAAGTTTAATCAATATTTTATGGGTTATTTTAATGATGGTTAAGTTAACCAAGAAAATTAAATTAATGAAATTAAGGGAATAGTAATTTAAATCTATAAACCTAATAGTTGAATATATCTCATTATTCTGGTTTTGAAATGAGAAAAACTAAATAAAATAAGAAAAATGGGTTATGCTTAAGACAGATTAAGTGTCATCCGTCTTTTAAATTTCCGGTATTTTTCATGATAGAACTTCGCCATTTAAGAACTTTAACTGCTCTGCGGGAGCATGGTTCTCTGGTTGCAGCAGCAAGTGATTTATGTTTAACCCCATCAGCCTTGTCACATCAGCTACGTGAACTCGACCAATGGTTTGGCGTCGAAGTGGTCAATCGGCGTAGTCGCCCTGTGAGCTTTTCAAATGTTGGGGAGCGGTTGCTAAAACTGGCAGATGAAATATTACCGCAAGTTCAAATTGCACAGAGTGATATCAGCCGAATTGTGCATGGTCAGACCGGACGAATTGTTTTTTCCTCTGAATGTCATAGCTGTTTTGACTGGTTGATGCCGCTACTCAATCAATACCGGATGCAATATCCGGATGTAGACCTGGACTTTGCCTCAGGTTTTGAGTCGAATCCGCATGAATTATTGCAAACTGGAGAGTTTGATCTTTTAATTACGGCTGATCCGATTGCGCTTAAAGGCATTGAATATTTTCCAATATTTGAATACGAATCACGCTTGGTTTTATCCAATACCCATCCATTAGTACGTGCGAAAGAGATTACTGTTCAGGAACTTGCTGAAGAAACGCTGGTGACTTATCCGGTGGATAAACACCGTTTGGACATCATGTCGCGTTTGTTTATTCCCGCTAATATTCTACCAAAAGCCATTCGTACCACCGACTTGACCCAAATGCTGATTCAGCTGGTGGCAAGTGGTCGCGGGATTGGTGCATTACCTGATTGGGTGGTCAATGAAT
The DNA here is from genome assembly GCF_000369745.1 of Acinetobacter sp. CIP 64.7. Classification (GTDB taxonomy): domain Bacteria; phylum Pseudomonadota; class Gammaproteobacteria; order Pseudomonadales; family Moraxellaceae; genus Acinetobacter; species Acinetobacter fasciculus. Next base: position 355,508 of record NZ_KB850179.1, read on the forward strand.
ATGAGCAGAAAGGCTGGGTGACATCACGCCGTTTAGACTGTGTGGCGCCTGAAGGCTTACGTCGAACTTTATATGCAGGCTATCGCACAGAAGAAAAACAGAAAGATTATTTTGAAGGCTTCTTGAAACAGCTGGATCGGTTTTCCAAGAAAAGACAGGTCTATTACAGCTAATTTGCGAATAGTTAAATATATTTAGTCCGTTATTTTTAAAAATCCTGCATCGTCAGGATTTTTAAAAATTGATTGTTTTTCTCTCAAGGATTTCAATTTTTCTATAAGGTGATGAGGTTAATCTTGTCTACTTTAAATCAGAAAATATACAACTTCGGCCAACTTTCGAAATTAAAGAACTGGTTTGGTCGATTATAAATTTTTCTACTTATCACATTTTGCCAGGTGGAAATACATCTGTGCAGAATTAAATTACATATTATTAAATATCAGTTACTTAAAAATTAAGTTCTTGGAACTTGTGAGGATGTGGTTTTGATCTTGCAAGTTGATTTTTAATAAAAAGATTAAATAAAATGAAAAAACATACGCTGATCAGTCAATTTTTTGGCAGAAAATAACTCCTGAAAATAACAATGTTGATCTATGCTACAGCATAATTTTTAAACTGATTTCCTCTCATAAAACGGAATCACTTATACAGGACTGTATAAAATCGCCATGCACATGACAAAAATTCCTCTCAAGAAAAGCCCGCTGAGCCTCATGATTCTGTCGATTGTCTCAGGTCATCTTTATGCTGAAACTGCCGTAGAACCGGACAATGTTCAACAGCTGAATACTATTGTGATCAGCGCTGAGCAAAATGCCAATCCGCAGCAGCAATATCAGAAAGAGCTGGCTCAGGTTTCAGGAGGAACGAATTTCATTGGTGAGCAGCAATTAGAACAGCAGCGACTTGCAACCACAGCCGATGTGTTCCGTTTACAGCCAGGAATTTATGCCCAGTCTGCAGGGAATGAAGGTGCAAAAATATCGATCCGTGGCTCAGGAATCAACCGGACTTCAGGTGCACACGCATCCGGTACGCACGTCCTGATTGACGATATTCCATTTACCGGGCCGGGCGGTACAGCGTATGAACTGCTAGAACCCTGGTGGATTGATCATGTCGGCGTCTATCGCGGAGCCAATGGCTTTAAACAGGGTGGACTGGCCTTAGGTGGAACAATCAACTATAGAACCAAGACCGGCGCAGAGCAGAATGGCTCTGAACTCAAATATGAAATGGGTAGCCATGGCTATCAGAAATATCAGTTTAGTACTGGCCGACAACTCGACAAATTAGATTATTATCTGGCAGTGACGGGTTCACAGTTTGACGGGATTCAAGATCATGCCGAAGGTGATGGCAAAGGTCTGGCTTTTAATCTGGGTTATCAGATCAGTCCGGATATCGAGACCCGCTTTTATGCCCGTTACCGTGAAAGCAAACATTTAACGCCAGGGCGCATTACTCAGGAACAGCTTAAGAATAATCCTGAAGCAGCCAATGATTTTAATCTGACTGTAGATGCCAAGCGGATTCAGCCGGGCAGTACCTGGCTGGCAAATACTACCACCTGGAACTTGCAGGATGATGCCAAACTGACCGGTAGTCTGGCTTATCACCATTATCCATTGGATCTACGTGAAAGTAGTTACCGTACCAATGTCGATTATGAAGATATTAGTGCAAGAATCCAGTATGAGAAACCTTATCAGTTATTCGGTCTTGAACATCAAGGACGAGTTGCTTTTCGAAGTACCACGCACCGTCCGAATAGTGGTGTAACCGAAACAATTCGACGCGATACTACAATTGATGGCACGCTTTATCCGGCAGATACCGTAACACGCCGTTATACCTATCGCGGTTCAGACAATGTGCTGCAATTTGATCAGGAAACTCAGTTGAATGATCAGTTTAAGCTTGATCTAGGATTGGCAGCAGCCTATACCCACCGTGAGAGTGAAGTGACTTATCCTGTGGCTAGTCCTGAAGTCAGCCGCTATGAATGGAATTTCGCCCCGCGTATTGGCCTGACTTATCAGCCAAATGAAACACTACAATGGTTTGCCAATTTAAGCCGTAGTATTGAACCGGCACATCCATGGGCGATGGCATGGTCTTCGCCATACTATTTTGACACTGGTGTCGCTTCAGGGCGGGTACGTGAACCTATTTATCTGGACACGCAAACTGCAAATACTTTAGAACTGGGTGGCCGGGGCCAATCAGCCTGGGGTGATTGGGCACTGAGCTACTATTATTCCAAAGTTAAAAACGAGTTATTAACCTCAGAGTTGATCAAAACCTATGAGGATGGATCGGAACGACCTTCTGAACCAATTGCCGTAGAATCCAATGCAACTCCCACCCTTCATCAAGGTGTAGAACTCAGTCTGGATACACCATTGTATGCATCACAGCAGGGTGAACTTCGCCTACGACAGGCTTATACCTTGAGTGATTTCCAATATAAAAACGATCCTTTATTTGGCAAAAACCAGCTGCCGGGAATTCCAAAACATCTTTATCAGGCGCAGCTCAGTTATGCCTTGAATAACGGTCTTTATGTGGGTCTAAATACAGAATATGCATCGAAGATGGCACATGATTATGCCAATAGCCGCTTCAGTGATGATTATCAGATTTGGGGTATTGATCTGGGATATGCGCCAGAAGATCAGTCATGGAGTGGCTGGGTTAACTTCAAGAACATCACCGATGAAAAATATGCAGCAGTGGTAATTCCAGGCTATGACGACAAAGGTGCAGATTTAGCACGATCTTCACCGGGTGAAGGCTTCTCGACTTATGCAGGCGTGTCGTTTAAATTTTAAAATCATCACTTCATAAAAAAAGCGGGCATTTTTGCCCGCTTTTTTTATTGTCAGCTTATATAAAACTAGCCTTCCAGAATTCCACTGACACCTGTCACAATCATATCAATGGCGATGGTTCCGATTAACAGTGCTGCAACACGACCGACAATATCGACATACAGGTCAATGTAGTTGGAATATTTATGCTGTAAATGATCATGCAGGTATTTCATCAGGATCAGCAGGCTACAGGTCAGAAACAGGGTAAAGAAAATCACCAGAATGGTTTGCATTAAACTGAGCTGAATCCCGGTAATCACGGAAGCCGAAATGGTGCCGGGACCGATCATAAACGGCATGGCAATCGTACCCGCCAGATGACTGGGCGCTCCACGCATCACACCAATCGTATCAGCACCTTCAAAGACATAACGATAGCCAATCACCAGAAAAATAATACCGCCAAAAATCTGGAAGGACTCAAACCGTACATGCAAGACTTCATTAAAGAAGGCTTCACCGGTTTTTGCAAAAATGATGAACACAATAAAGCTGATCAGACTGCCCTGAATCAATGCCATGTTGAATACTTTTGCGTCGGAATTACGGATAATTCCGAGCATATAAATACTCATCAAAAATGGGTTGAGCAGGGAGAAAAACAGGGCAAATGCATTCAAACTTTCTGACATCATTCAGTCCTTCCGTAGTTGAGATATCCTAGATTTTACGATCCGGGAACAGCGGACGTTTACCTGGGCTGATCCGGTTAATATGCAGATACATCATATGGCGTTCATATTTATCCAGGATGTCATTGATCACCTGTTCCTTACTATAACCGACCAGATCGTTGCCCTGAGAGCCTTCAAACAGATAACTTTCCAGACGATAGTAATAACGTTTGGTTCGTTTACCACGTGAACTGAAATTTGGCGTGTCATAGCGTACCGGCCATATTTCATAGACAAAGTTTTCTTCTTCATCGAGCTGAATGGTCAGATCAAGGTGATACAGTTCAGGTTCTTCCTCAAGTGATTTTTCCTGAATATTGACTTGAATGCCTTTGTCAATTAACTCGGTTGCAACGGCCTCGATGGCCGGCTTGCAGACATTATCCAGCATGGTCCGGGTCTGGGACAGGCTTGGATGCAGCATGACCCGGCTCAGACGCTTCTTCCAGTTCAAGATATCCACATTACCGACCACAGGTGCCGCATTCAAACTGGTACTGGCCTGCCGAAAATCCTCCAGACGCAAGGACTTATACAGTCCGGCCATCACAAAGAAAATGACGAAACTAAAAGGCAGACCCATAATAATCGTAGTGTTCTGTAATGCTGTTACGCCATTCGCCATGAGCATTGCCAAAGTCAGCAAACCGATGGCAATGGCCCAGAACACACTCAGCCAGCGCGGTGAATCATGTTCAATATTAGTGAATTTGGTCGTGAAATTTCCCAATACCAATGCCCCCGAGTCCGCTGAGGTCACATAGAACAGTAAGCCGGTAATGGTGGCGACACCTGCAGTAAAGGTAAAGCCTGGATACTGCGCCAGCAGATCATAAAAACCATGTGCCGGATTTTCTAAAACTGTCGTAGCAAGTTGAGTATTACCATCAAAAATCACGCTGTATAAAGCACTGTTACCGAAAATAGACAACCAGGTCAGGGTAAATAACAGAGGAATAACCAAAGTCCCGGTGACAAATTCACGAATGGTACGACCACGGGAAATACGGGCCAGGAACAGACCGACAAAAGGTGACCAGGCGATCCACCATGCCCAGAAGAACAGGGTCCAGCTATTCATCCACTCTTTCGGTTGTTCAAAAGGAAAACTGGTTAAAGAAAGCTTCGGGAACTGGCTGATATAGTCACCAAAATTCTGAATCAAGGCGGCTAATAAAAACTCGGTATTGCCTACAAACAGAATGAATAGCAGCAGCCCAATTGATACATAGATATTAATTTCAGACAGGATCCGGATGCCTTTATTGACACCGGCAGTGACTGAAATAATAGTAATAATCACGGCAACGGCGATGAGTGCAGTTTGAATCCAGATATTTTCTGGTAAATCAAACAATACATGCAGGCCGTAATTTAATTGCACAACGCCAATCCCGCAGGTGGTGGCAATCCCGAAAATCGTGCCGAGTACTGCAGCCGTATCCACAGTATGGCCAATTGGACCATTAATTTTTTTTCCAAAAATAGGATAGAGTGCTGATCGGATGGTGAGCGGTAAATTATAGCGATAGCTGAAATAACCTAGCGCGACCCCAATCAGTGCATACATACTCCAGCCGGTTAAACCGTAGTGAAACAGGGTCCATACCATGGACTGGCGCGCAGCTTCGAAGGTTTCACCTTCGCCTACAGGCGGATTTATATAATGCGAAAGCGGTTCCGCCACTGAGAAAAACATCAGGTCAATCCCGATTCCGGCAGAAAATAGCATCGCCGACCAACTCAACAGGCTAAATTCTGGCTTGGAATGTTTGGGGCCTAATTTAATCTCGCCATAACGGGAACAGGCGATAAAGACGATAAAAACCAGATACAGCGTTGCCGCTAGCAGGTAATACCAGCTAAAGGTACGACTGACCCAGTTTAAAATATTGATAATGACTTGATTGGCTTGTTCATTAAATAAAATGGTAATGATAGAAAACAGCAGAATAAGTGTCGCCGAAAAATAAAAAACTACTTTATTCAGACCATCTTGCATCTCTTCATTTTTCTTTTGCATAAATCCATGACCATCGTGTTGTTGCCGGATGATCTACAGTGCAGTGTGATTTAAAAGCAAAAGCCTGCGGTAAAGCTTCCTTGTTTTCGTGAATTACAAACTTTTGCAAATCCAAAACAAACTGCGCTGTACATCAAGGGTGAGCTGGCACTATAATTTTTATTAATTGAACGTTCAATTAAAAAAGCGTTTATGAATTGTTACATCATTCAGCTATTTGCTTTAGCAGAGTGATTTTTTATTGTTACATCCGTTATTCAGGTTAGTCCTATGCCCAAAGTTGGTATGCAACCGATCCGTCGTCAGCAACTGATCGATGCCACCTTAGCTGCAGTGAATGAGCTAGGTTTTGCAGAAGCTTCAATTAGTCAGATTGCCCAGAGAGCAGGTGTCTCAACCGGCATCATAAGTCATTACTTTCGAGGTAAAAATGGCTTGATTGAAGCCACAATGCGTTACTTATTGCAGCAATTGGGTAAATCTGTTGCACAGATAAAGATACAGGTTGATGACTTACCGGAGCAGCGCTTACTGGCGATCGTACGTGGTAATTTTGCTGCTCCACAAACCGACAAGGCGGCCATGAAAGTCTGGTTGGCGTTCTGGGCTAGCAGTTTGCATCAACCTGAGTTACATCGGTTACAGCAGATCAATCATTACCGCTTACATTCCAACCTTAAATATGAATTCATGAAAAAGTTGAATAAAGACCAGGCAGAGAAAGCCGCTCAAGGTTTGGCAGCATTGATTGATGGATTCTGGTTAAGAGGTGCTTTGGTAAATGGCGAAATTGACCCAGAACTGCCGATTGAACTGTGTAGTGAATATATCCGGCAACAACTCAAATAACCCACCTGCGAGGAAATTCCATTGACAACATTCAAACTGCAACGTCCTTATATTCATGGACAATATGTCGATGCAACGTCCAATAGCACGTTTCAAACGATTAATCCTGCAACAGGCGAAATTCTGGCAGACGTGCAGGTATGTACGCGAAAAGATATCGATCGCGCTGTTGAATCGGCACAACAAGGACAAAAAGTCTGGGCAGAAATGACGGCGATTCAACGTTCCCGTATTTTGAACAAGGCTGTTGCCATCCTCCGTGAACGTAATGACGAGCTGGCGCGTTTAGAAAGTCTCGACAGTGGTAAAGCTTTCAGTGAAACATCCACCGTCGATATTGCGACAGGTGCAGATGTACTCGAATACTATGCAGGTATTTTGCCATCATTAGAAGGCCAGCAAATCCCGCTCAGAAGCAGTTCGTTTGTTTATACTCGCCGTGAACCTTTGGGTGTAGTTGCCGGGATTGGTGCATGGAATTACCCGATTCAAATCGCCTTATGGAAATCTGCACCTGCACTGGCAGCAGGCAATGCCATGATCTTTAAAGCCAGTGAAATCACGCCATTAACTGCATTAAAACTGGCAGAAATTTATACTGAAGCCGGTGTGCCGCATGGCGTATTCAATGTGGTGACCGGTAGTGGTGACATTGGTGGCTATCTGACTTCACATCCGGACATAGCCAAAGTTTCATTTACCGGTGGTGTCGCAACCGGCAAAAAAGTCATGGCCCAAGCTGCAAATTCCAGCCTGAAAGAAGTCACCATGGAGCTGGGCGGAAAATCCCCGCTGATTATCTGTGAAGATGCCGATCTGGATCTGGCGGCAGATATAGCCATGATGGCTAACTTCTACAGTTCTGGTCAGGTCTGTACCAATGGAACCCGGGTATTTATCCCTTTGGCCTTGAAAGCAGAATTTGAAGACAAGATTTTGCAGCGTATTCCTTATATCCGTATGGGGGATCCACTTGATCCTGAGACCAATTTTGGTCCAGTGTCCAGCTTCTCTCATATGGAAAAAGTGCTGGGCTATATTGAACAGGGCAAGATCGAAGGTGCACGCTTATTGTGTGGTGGCGGCCGTGCTGAAGATGAGCAGTTTGCCCAAGGCGCTTATGTGCTACCAACGGTATTTACCGATTGCCGTGACGACATGACGATTGTCCGTGAAGAAATTTTTGGTCCAGTCATGAGTATTCTGAGTTATGACTCAGAAGAAGAGGCGATTCGTCGTGCCAATGATACCGAATATGGTTTGGCAGCTGGTGTCGTGACACCGAATCTGGCACGTGCGCATCGTATTATTCATCAAATCGAAGCCGGCATTTGCTGGATTAATACCTGGGGCGAATCACCGGCAGAAATGCCTGTCGGTGGCTATAAACATTCAGGTGTCGGTCGCGAAAACGGTATTGTCACGCTACAGCAATATACCCAGACCAAGTCGGTGCAAGTTGAACTTAGTCCTTTCCAGTCTGTATTTAGCGCATAAGGGAGGATTGGATGAATTACGACTATATTATTATCGGTGCAGGTTCGGCAGGGAATGTACTCGCAGCGCGTTTAACTGAAGATCCGGATGTGAAAGTCCTATTGCTGGAAGCAGGTGGGCCGGATTACCGTCTAGACTTCAGAACACAAATGCCTGCTGCATTGGCTTATCCATTACAGGGACGACGCTATAACTGGGCCTATCTGACCGATCCCGAACCTCATATGAATAATCGTCGTATGGAGTGCGGGCGCGGAAAAGGTCTGGGCGGTTCTTCATTAATTAACGGCATGTGTTACATTCGCGGTAATGCTATGGATCTTGAACAGTGGGCCAGCCTGAAGGGGCTAGAACACTGGAGCTATGCTGAATGTCTGCCGTATTATAAAAAAGCTGAAACGCGCGATATTGGCGGCAATGATTATCATGGTGATTCTGGACCGGTTTCGGTGGCAACACCTAAAAATGGCAATAATGAACTGTTCCATGCCATGGTCGAAGCAGGTGTACAGGCCGGCTATCCACGTACTGATGACCTGAATGGCTACCAACAGGAAGGCTTCGGGCCAATGGATCGTACTGTGACACCACAAGGTCGTCGCTCCAGTACGGCACGTGGTTATCTGGATATGGCCAAAGGCCGGGATAATCTCACCATTATTACCCATGCCATGACCAACCGAATTCTGTTTAATCGCAATCAGGCGATTGGCGTAGAATATTTTGAAGGTCAAAATACCTTACAGCCGATTCAGGTCTTTGCGGATCGTGAAGTGCTACTTTGTGCTGGTGCAATTGCATCACCGCAAATCCTGCAACGTTCTGGTGTGGGTTCGGCTGAACTGTTAAAAAGTCTGGATATTCCTGTAGTTCAGGATTTACCGGGAGTGGGTGAAAACCTGCAAGACCATCTGGAAATGTACTTGCAATATCAGTGCAAAAAACCGGTGAGCTTATATCCGGCTTTGAAATGGTATAACCAGCCGATGATTGGGGCAGAATGGTTATTTTTGGGTAAGGGCATTGGCGCGAGCAATCAGTTTGAAGCAGGTGGTTTTATCCGCTCTTCAGATGAATTTGAATGGCCGAATATTCAGTATCACTTTTTACCGATTGCGATTAACTACAATGGCACCAATGCCATTCATGAGCATGGTTTTCAAGCTCATGTTGGTTCAATGCGTTCGCCGTCACGTGGCCGTGTTCGTCTGAAATCCAAAGACCCGTTTGAGCATCCAAGTATTCTGTTTAATTATATGAGTACCGAGCAGGACTGGCGTGAATTCCGCGATGCCATCCGCATTACCCGGGAAATTATGCATCAGCCGGCATTGGATCCCTATCGTGGTGAAGAAATCAGTCCGGGAAAACATCTACAAACAGATGCTGAAATTGATGAATTTGTTCGTAATCATGCAGAAACCGCGTATCATCCATCGTGTAGCTGTAAAATGGGTGAGGATGACATGGCGGTTGTCGATGGTTATGGACGCGTACATGAAATGCAGGGTCTGCGTGTGATTGACGCCTCGATTATGCCTTTGATCATTACCGGTAACCTCAATGCAACTACGATTATGATCGCTGAAAAACTGGCAGACCATATTCGTGGCAAACCTGCTCTTGCGCCTTCATCGGCACCTTTTTACAAGGCGCCTCGCGCTTAAATCATGGTTTTATTCCTGTCATCTGGCAAAGCAGGAGTAAAACGAATTTCAATTTTTTCCCAAAGCCGGAGATAAAACCTCGACTGCTGTCGTTTTATCTCCGCTTTACTTAATACATTAGGACTTACGCACTATTATTTATAGATTCTCTGTGGTAGCAGATGATTTTTATCGAGAATAAAGTCATCAATGAAGTTTTTGATAACTGGTCTAAATAATTTCTTCTGCCAACGATATACATTTTCAAAGATCCGCTCAAACTGGTTCTTTTGTATCTCAACGTAGGCCATCAAGGCTGAAAAAATATGATTCAAAATCAGTTTAGATCGTCTTACTTGAAACTTTTCAATATGACAAACCTGTTTAATCACCCGGTGATATTGCTCTATTTTCCAATGACTTGAATGCAATTCATGAAAACCCTCAAAGGACAATAAATCATCTTCATCTTGATGCACAATATAAAACCTCTGCTGTTCTTTTAACTGAGTCTTAAATAATTGTACAAAGCCAAAATCTTTGAGCCAGACCACTTGACCCTGATGGAAATTCGGCAATAAACGGAGTTGAAACCATTGTCCTTTTTCAGGGGAAACCTTACGGTTACTGTCGATACCAAACATAAATCGAATACCATGTTTTCTTATGGTTTTTAGATTTTCAGTCGATGAATACCAACTATCACCTGTAATAAATTGAATCTTTGCACCCCAACTGAGTACTTCACTTAACATATCCATAAAGTAATCATTCTTGGTTTTACTTTCAGATTTGTCATAAATTCGGAAATTAATTGGAATATTTTGACCATTTTGATCTGTCGCATACAAGGTAATGAGATTAATACCCTTGACGGATCGGTGGTGTTTGCCTGACCAAAAATAGCTAACCAAGTCCATATGTTGACTATATGGTTTATCTAAAACAGTATCATCAATACTGACTATAAGTTTATTATTATCAATATGTTGAATTGATTCTTGATATAGGTCGTGAGGTGTGTAGTCTTCACGCTCTAGAAAGCGATTTACACTATCATGCGAGATATTATAAGTCTCGGCAAGTTGTGTGCAGCTAATAGAGTTCGGTTCTGTCATGAGAAAGCCCATATAAATGGGTAATGTACAAGTTGCTGTAGAAGCATGTTTAGTTCGTCTGATCACAGATACGTTATAAAGTAGTTTGAGACTTTTTTAAATCCGTCAATGCGTAAGTCCTATACATTTATATTTTATGAAAATATTCAATCAAACAGTGCTGTTTGGCTGTGCTGCTGTTTCAAGTTTTTACTGTTATGCCGATGATGCGGAAGTAAAACAAATAGAAGCAAGCGGAAACTTGAGTGTGGTCTCCAAATACGTCTCCCGCGGTTTGACCAATGCGCCTGAAAATGATGATGTTGCTGTACAGGCTGCATTGAATCTGGCTTATGGTAATTTTTATGTCGGATATTGGGGATCTACGCTTGGATACTCTTATGCAGAAGTGCAGGGGCGTCAGGGACATCGTTCAGACAAATTCGAGCATAACTTTCTGCTGGGTTATACCCATAGCAGCGAAAATTATGATTGGGATCTATGGAACGCAACCTATTATTATCCGGGCGGCAAGCATACTACCGGAAATGAGCTGGGTTTAAATATAAGTCGTGCATTGAATGATCAGACCAGTATTGGCGCCAGTGTATCGACCTATCTGTATGATGTGGCTTATGCCAATCAGGGCGATACTTTTTATACGCTTAACCTGAATCATCAGTTGAATGATCGCCTGAATGCCAGCGTTACGGCAGCGGGAAGCTATTTTAACGATGAAGGCAAATATGAGGGCGGTGAACTGGGCGATACCGAAAAGCAGTTTGCCTTTCGTTATGCTTCTGCCGGACTTAGTTATGCGCTCTTACCTCAGGTAAGTTTGTCGGGTGAATATATCTTTGGCGGTTATGACCGTTATGATGACAAGCAGCGTAATCTTGCAGTATTTGCACTGAGTTATGATTTTTAAAATTATGAAATCATTCAGACTAGGCGGGTGAAAATCTGCCTTATCTGCAACTTTGATTAATAGTATAAGCCATGACTTGAAGTTGATTCATGCTCCGGCAGCTCAGGAAAGACTGAGGATCTGGTTTAATCTGCCAGAATTTCAGACAAATATTATCAATTTCATAAAATAATTCTATAATAGCGCCCATTCTCGGCAGCGTTATCCAGACACTTCGTCAAATGGCATAACCTGACCATTTTCTATTTTTCATTCAAGTTCTCCTCCGTGAACCGGCTTGTATATTCAGATTCAGCATCTTATCTGTCCGTGACGGCACATAAGAATATTTAGGTATCCACATGGAAATTAAGGTCAATTATCTCGATAATCTTCGTCAGGAAGCCAAGTTCGATGACTTCACGGTAATCGCCGATCAGCCGATCCGCTATAAAGGCGATGGTTCGGCACCCGGCCCATTCGATTATTTTCTGGCATCTTCAGCTTTATGTGCGGCTTATTTTGTCAAAGTCTATTGCGCGGCACGTGATATTCCGACCGACAATATCCGCCTATCTCAAAACAATATCGTTGATCCTGAAAACCGATATAAACAGATTTTTAAAATTCAGGTGGAACTACCGGCTGATATTTCTGAAAAAGACCGCCAGGGAATTTTACGTTCGATCGACCGTTGTACCGTCAAAAAAGTAATTCAAACCGGTCCTGAATTTGTCATTGAAGAAGTAGAAAGTATCGATGCAGATGCTCAGGCCTTGTTAATGCCAAGTCTGGCTTCTGACCATACGACTTTCATTCCGGGTAAGGACCTTCCGCTGGAAGAAACGATTGCCAATATGTCTGCCATTCTGGCAGGCCTTGGCATGAAGATTGAAATCGCGTCTTGGCGTAATATCGTGCCGAATGTATGGTCGCTACATATCCGTGATGCGCAGTCACCAATGTGCTTTACCAATGGTAAGGGTTCGACCAAAGAAAGTGCGCTGGCATCTGCCTTGGGCGAATTTATTGAGCGTCTGAATTGCAACTTTTTCTATAACGACCAGTTCTGGGGTGAGGATATTGCCAATGCCGAATTTGTGCATTATCCAGATGAAAAATGGTTCCAGCCAGGTCCAAATGGCGAACTACCTGCAGAAGTTTTAGATGAACATACCCGTGAAATTTATGATCCTGAAGATGAATTATTGGGTATCCATCTTTACGACACCAACTCTGGTAATAAAGCACGTGGCATCTGTTCATTGCCATTTGTACGTCAGTCTGATGGTGAAACCGTTTATTTCCCGTCGAATCTGATCGAAAACCTTTACTTAAGTAACGGGATGAGTGCCGGCAATACCTTGGCTGAAGCGCAAGTACAATGTCTTTCTGAAATTTTCGAACGTGGGGTAAAACGCGAAATTCTGGAAGGTGAACTGGCACTACCGGATGTGCCTGAACATGTTCTGGCAAAATATCCAAAAATTGTTGAAGGCATTAAAGGCCTAGAAGAACAGGGCTTCCCGGTTCTGGTCAAAGATGCATCTTTAGGCGGTCAGTTCCCGGTCATGTGTGTCACCTTGATGAACCCACGTACCGGCGGTGTATTTGCCTCATTTGGTGCCCATCCAAACTTTGAAGTGGCTTTGGAACGCAGTCTGACTGAGTTATTGCAAGGCCGTAGTTTTGAAGGTCTGAATGATCTGCCAAAACCAACCTTTAGCAGTAATGCCGTGACTGAACCAAATAACTTCGTCGAGCATTTCATCGACTCGAGCGGTGTAGTGTCTTGGCGTTTCTTCAGCGCGAAATCAGATTATGATTTTGTCGAGTGGGATTTCACTAATAACGGTCAAAATTCGAATGCGGACGAAGCTCAGGAATTATTCACGATTCTGGAAGACATGGGCCATGAAGTTTATATGGCGGTGTATCAGCATCTAGGTGCAACAGCTTGCCGTATTCTGGTACCGGGCTATTCGGAAATTTATCTGGTAGAAGATCTGGTTTGGGACAATACCAACAAGGCTTTGTTATATCGTGAAGATATCCTGAATCTGCACCGTCTGGATGATGAACAATTGGAAGCACTGGTTGAGCGTCTGGAAGAAGCAGATGAGGATGACTATACCGAAATCAAAACCTTGATCGGTATCGAGTTCGATGAAAATACTGAATGGGGCCAACTCACTATTCTGGAACTGAAACTGCTGATTTATGTGGCTTTGCAGCAATTTGAAGAAGCCAAAGATCTGGTTGAGCAGTTCCTGCAGTTCAATACCAATACCGTTGAACGTGGCCTGTTCTACCAGTGCATGAATGTCGTTCTGGAAGTCATTCTGGATGATGAAATGGAACTGGATGATTATGAGCACAACTTCCGCCGTATGTTTGGTGATGCCCGTATGGATGCCGTTCTAGGTTCAATCGAAGGCACAGTTCGTTTCTATGGTTTGACCGAAACCAATATGCAGCTTGAAGGACTGGACCGTCATTTACGCCTGATTGACAGCTATAAGAAATTGCATGCAGCGCGTGCCAAGTTTGTGGCTCAGCAATAATCCATAGATGAATGACTAAAAATTTTCGTTATTTGTTTTAAATCTTAAAGATGGCTTACTCGGTTTCGAATAGGCCATTTTTATCTCTGACCCTATATGCAATCTTTTCTATTATTTCTATTCTAACCTGAGTTCGATATAAAAAAAGAGTAGAAAAAAAAGCCCTGTATTTGTAACATATTGGTTCTCAAGACAAAATGTTATAAAACAAGGCTTTTCAATGGATCATATTACCGAATTATTTTGTATTTTGGATGATTTCTGCAAAAAATTTAATGAGTCTTTAGAGAAAGCTTTAATTTCTGATCAAAAAACCAGGCTGAAAAAGTCAGCTTTAAGCTTGTCTGAAGCAATGACCATTGTCATTTTATTTCATCAATCCGGGTTTAGATTCTTCAAATATTTTTATTGCCAAATGATCGTTCCATTCTGGAAATCTGCTTTTCCTAAACTGCTTAGCTACAACCGATTTATTGAAATCATGCCCCGTTGTTTGCAAGCTCTGAGTAGTTTCTTCCATCAAGTGAAAGGAAAAGATACGGGAATCAGTATCATTGACTCCACTAAATTGGTGGTTTGCCATAATCTTCGGATTAAAAGGCATCGTGTATTTAAAGGTTTGGCCGGTCGTGGAAAAAGTAGTACGGGTTGGTTTTATGGTTTTAAATTACACCTGATTATCAATAATTTAGGTGAAATTATTAATCTCACACTTACATCAGGAAATGTTCATGATGTTGCTGTACTTGAATCTTTAACTAAAGAGTTAAAAGGAATTTTACTCGGAGATAAAGGCTATTTGAGCAAAGCAAAAGCTGAAGCTTTAGCAGCCAGAGGACTAAAAATATTGACTCCATCACGCAGGAATATGAAAAATAAACCTATTCATACTGAACAAGAAAAACAATTGCTTTGCAAAAGAGGATTGATCGAAACAGTAAATGATCAGTTAAAAAATTTGCAGCAACTTGAACATTCACGTCATCGTTCGGTCAACAACTTCATGGTGAATATTATGGCTGCTGTAGTGGCTTATTGCTTGAACCCCAATAAGCCAACTTTCCAAAATATGCTAAAAGGCTAAGTGGATTTCATCGAACTCAGGTTATTCTAGCTTATTAATTCCAGCTCCCGAGGGAACTGGGATTACCTAAAAAATTAAAGTGAAGTGTTAATACTAACTGCTTCAAGATTGGGTATGTGAATGTGAGAAATAAATGTATTTTTCTCCTTCACAGGAATTACCTTACATATTCGGGTAATTCGGACCACCACCACCTTCCGGTGTCACCCAGGTGATGTTCTGTGACGGATCCTTGATGTCACAGGTCTTGCAGTGCACACAGTTGGCTGCATTGATCTGGAAGCGTTTCGAACCGTCATTATTTTCCATGATTTCATAGACACCCGCCGGGCAGTAACGCTGTGCAGGCTCATCCCATTTCGGTAGATTTACTTCCACCGGAATTGAAGCATCGGTGAGTTTCAAATGTGCTGGCTGGTTTTCTTCATGGACCGTGTTCGATACAAACACCGAAGACAAACGGTCAAAAGTCAGCTTGCCATCCGGTTTTGGATAGGTCGGCTTGAAACTTTCAGCTGCCTGGGTTTTTAACGCAGCATGATCTTGAACCAGATCGTGCAGGGTGAACGGCACTTTAAACACGTTTTGGTCGATAAAGTTAAAGGCACCCCCGATCCATTGACCGAACTTGTGCATGGCCGGGCCAAAGTTACGCGAGTTGTATAACTCTTCTTTCAGCCAGCTGTTGTTGAACTTGTCGGTATAAGCGGTCAGTTCCTTGACAAAGAAATCTTCGCCCTCTGCCACACGCGCCACCGCCAGATCACCGCCTTTTTCTACACCGGCCGCAATCGCCTCAAATACCGCTTCACCGCAGAGCATGCCGGATTTCATCGCAGTATGTGAGCCCTTGATCTTGGCAAAGTTCAGGAAGCCGGCATCATCACCAATTAACGAGCCACCTGGGAAAGTGAATTTTGGTAATGAGTTAAAACCACCTTTGGTCACAGCACGCGCACCATAAGAAATACGCTTACCACCTTCCAGATATTGCTTAATTAATGGATGGGTTTTCCAGCGCTGCATTTCCATGAAGGGATACATATGCGGGTTGGTGTAAGACAGATCTACGATCATGCCCAGAGTCACCTGGTTATTCTCAGCATGGTATAACCACCAGCCACCTGAAGAACCAGTTTCATTTAGTGGCCAGCCGGCACCATGCATGACCAGACCCGGTTTATGCTTGGCAGGATCGATTTCCCAAAGCTCTTTAATGCCGATACCGTAATGTTGCGGATCCGCGTCCTTGTCCAGGTTGAACTTCTGGATCAGACGTTTACCTAAATGACCACGGCAGCCTTCAGCAAAAATCGTGTATTTGGCATGCAGTTCATAACCCGGGGTAAAGTTATGCGTTGGTTCGCCATCTTTACCAATGCCCATGTCACCGGTTTGGATGCCTTTGACTGTGCCATCGGCATGATACAGAATTTCCGAGGCTGCAAAGCCCGGAAAGATCGACACTTCCAGTTCTTCGGCTTTCTGGCCTAACCAGCGCACCACATTGCCCAGTGAAATGACATAGTTGCCATCGTTATGCATGGTTTTAGGCACCATCCAGTGCGGTGCTTCCTGTGATTTTTCATCTGAAAGCAGGAAGAAGGTTTTATCTTCAGTCACCGGGACATTCAGCGGGGCACCCTGTTCTTTCCAGTCCGGGAACAGCTCGTTCATGGCACGCGGTTCAAGCACAGCACCAGACAGAATATGCGCACCGACTTCGGAGCCTTTTTCTACGACACAAACGGACAAATCGTTTAAGTTGTTTTCAATTGCAAGTTGACGGATTTTGATCGCAGCAGAAAGACCCGCAGGGCCTGCGCCTACGATGACGACGTCAAACTCCATCGATTCTCTTGTTATATCTTCCATAATATAAAATCCAATTTCGCTATACGATATTTATAGCATTATCTAAATCGGTTATGAAGCTTATTTTTGATCTTTTTATTTGGAATAGGAATTTATCTTTTTTAAATCTTATCTATTTCGCAGCATTAAAAAGGTTTGCTGAGAATTCTGGATAAAGGAAGAAGATGTGTAGATTGGGTATTCAATAAAAGAGCGACTTAATGTCGCTCTGATAAATAATTTTTTATATGTTATTGAGATTCATTGCAATATTATTCACCATGTGAATCAGACGCGGTCCAATTTCATTTTCCAGTTTTTCCTGATTTAACAGATAACTTGGGGCACCACAGTTAAACGTTAATATCCCATGTTTGGGGTGAACCAACGGAACTGCCACGGAATTCACATCCTTAGCCCAGTCACCTAAAGACAGACAGTAGCCATAATCCTGATAATCACGGATTGCACGTTCCAGATTACGCTTGATGGTTGGCCACTGATCTTCGTTTCTTTTCTTGATGGCATCAAATAAATATTCGCGTTCCTTTACATCCATCGCTGCCAGACAGGCACGTCCCATGGCACTACTATGAATCGGTAAAGTCGAACCGACAGGGCGGCGCATAGTCAGTGTCGATTCTGTATGTACTACTTCCAGATAAATCATGCTGAGACGGTCACGGGTAGCCATTGCCACAGGGGCTTGGGAATAGCGTGACATTTCTTCCATAAACGGATAAGCCTGAGTACGTGCAGAAATATTACTTAAAGCTGCATAGCCTAAAGCTAATACGCCAACATCCAGCAGATATTTCGTGGTATTCGGCAGTTGTTTTAAATAACCTAAAGAAACCAGGGTGCTGGTAATACGGGCCACAGTTGGCTTGGGTAAGTTGGTTAATTGTGCAATTTCCTGATTGCCAAGCAATTGATTGGTCGCTGAAAAGCAACGTAAGATTTCCAATCCACGCGCAATAGACGCAATAAATTGAGGATTATTTTCTCTATGAATATGTGAAATCGGATCTAAACGGATTTCATCAAAGTTGGGAATTTCACCAGTTTTATTTTTTGTCATGGTCAGGGCAATTAAAGTTAAATTAATGAATATGATAGCAACATAATTTCACGATACAAAATAAAACACTTCTACAAAAGATAAAATATAGGAAAAAGTGCCGAAATTATTTGTGATCGAAAAGAATCCTGTTACCCAACTTTGAAGACAATATAAAATCATCTAGTTTTTTAGGTTTAACACGTAGCCAATATATTTAAGAAGTTTCGATTTCTCCGAAAGAGTCAGTGATCGATAAATATTACAGCAAGAAAAAAGGTTTAATTATCTATTCAAAAAAACTGATAAATAGAATAATCACTCATCAAAATATTTCGTATCGTGAAATTAAATATTAAACACAAATCAACTGGAATACCAGAAAAATTTCATTTTTTAGTTAAAATATAAAATTTTTAATAATTTCACTTGCTCAAAATGATTTTATATGATTATTTATTTCGTAATACGAAACAAAAATAAGGGTAAAGGAATTTACCTAAATTATATCCATGGAGATTCATATGATTCGTGATCCGGAAATGCTCGACCAACTTCTGTCAACGATTCGCGATTTTGTAAAAAATGAACTGGTGCCTCTTGAGCATGAAGTAGAAGAGAACAATGCCATTCCTGAACATATTGTGGAACAGATGAAAGAGCTGGGCTTGTTTGGCCTGACGATTCCTGAAGAATATGGTGGTTTAGGCATTACCATGGAAGAAGAAATTCTGGTCGCGATGGAATTGGGCCATACATCGGCTGCCTTTCGCTCTTTAATTGGTACTAACAACGGCATTGGCTCAAGCGGCATCATTATCGACGGTACAGAAGAGCAAAAACAGAAATATTTACCGCGTTATGCAACGGGCGAAATTATTGGTTCATTCTGTTTGACCGAACCGGATTCCGGCTCAGACGCTGCTGCTTTAAAAACCAGTGCAGTCAAAGACGGCGATTATTATATTTTAAACGGAACTAAACGCTTCATCACCAATGCACCACGTGCCACGACATTTACCGTGATGGCACGTACCAATCAAGAGATTAAAGGTGCTAGCGGTATTTCAGCATTTTTAGTTGAAGCAGGTACGCCTGGTTTAAGCCTAGGTAAAATTGACAAGAAAATGGGCCAACATGGTTCCTATACCTGTGATGTGATTTTTGATAACTGTAAAGTGCATAAAGATCAGCTGATTGGCGGTGTAGAAGGAATTGGCTTTAAAACAGCTATGCGTGTGCTGGATAAGGGTCGTCTGCACATTGCCGGTTATAGCGTCGGCATGGCAGAGCGTATGCTGGAAGACGCACTTAACTATGCAGTGGAGCGCAAACAGTTTGGTCAGCCCATTGCGAATTTCCAGCTGATCCAGGGTATGTTGGCAGACTCCAAAGCCGAGATTTATGCAGCCAAATGTATGGTTCTGGATGCTGCGCGTCTACGTGATGCTGGCCAAAATGTTACGACTGAAGCCTCTTGTGCCAAAATGTTTGCAACTGAAATGTGTGGTCGAGTTGCTGATCGCTGTTTGCAGATTCATGGCGGAGCGGGTTATATCAGTGAATATTCAATTGAACGTTTCTACCGTGATGTGCGTCTGTTCCGTTTATATGAAGGAACGACACAAATCCAGCAAATTATTATTGCGCGTGAAATGATTAAACAAGCAACCGCCTGATCTCATAATTTTAAAATAAGGAAATATTAAAATGACGACAAAAATTAGATTTGATTGGCAAGACCCGTTTTTAATCGAACAGCAACTGACGTCAGAAGAGCGCATGATCCGCGATGCAGCGGCAGCGTACTGTCAAGACAAACTGATGCCGCGGGTACTGGAACAGTTCCGCCATGAAAAAACCGATCCGGCTATTTTCCGTGAGATGGGTGAACTTGGTCTGCTAGGCCCAACCATTCCGGAACAGTACGGCGGTGCAGGTTTAAATTATGTCAGTTATGGTCTGATTGCTCGTGAAGTTGAACGTGTCGATTCAGGTTATCGCTCAATGGCCAGCGTACAAAGCTCTCTGGTGATGGTACCCATTAATGAATTTGGTTCTGAAGAGCAAAAGCAGAAGTATTTACCAAAATTAGCAACCGGTGAGTATATTGGTTGCTTCGGCCTGACCGAGCCGGATCATGGTTCGGATCCGGGCAGCATGATTAGCCGTGCCAAAAAAGTCGAGGGTGGTTACCGTTTAACTGGCGCAAAAATGTGGATTACCAACAGCCCGATTGCTGATGTATTTGTAGTTTGGGCTAAAGAAGTTTCTGCCGAAGGTAATGTCGGTGACATTCGTGGCTTTATTCTAGAAAAAGGCTGGGAAGGGCTTTCTGCTCCAGCGATTCACGGTAAAGTGGGTCTACGTGCCTCGATCACCGGTGAAATTGTAATGGATAACGTCTTTGTTCCAGAAGAAAATGCATTTCCGGAAGTTCGTGGTTTAAAAGGGCCTTTTACTTGCTTGAATAGTGCGCGTTACGGGATTGCCTGGGGTGCCATGGGAGCTGCAGAATTCTGCTGGCATACCGCACATCAATACACCATGGATCGTAAACAGTTTGGCCGACCACTTGCTGCGAATCAGTTAATTCAGAAAAAACTGGCAGATATGCAAACTGAAATTGCCCTTGGCTTACAGGTGGCTTTACGTTTTGGCCGCATGAAGGATGAAGGCATTGCTTCAGTTGAAGGTACATCACTGATCAAGCGCAACAACTGCGGCAAGGCACTGGATATTGCCCGTTTGGCCCGTGACATGATGGGTGGAAATGGCATTAGCGATGAATTCGGTGTAGCCCGTCATCTGGTTAATCTGGAAGTGGTAAATACCTATGAAGGTACCCATGATGTACATGCCCTGATTTTAGGTCGTGCACAAACCGGAATTGCAGCCTTTTGCAACTAAACCTGAGTTTAACCTAGCCAGCATTGCTGGCTAGATTGTTTTACGGGTTTAAGAATTGTGCTTAATCGCATCTTTCAATGTATTGCTATGTGATTTTGTAGAGCAACTTTATCAAAAACTTTGAAAATCATTTTTATACCACTTTGCTAAAGCATGGTAATGAGCAGCAAATATTCTATATTTCACCTCAATAATTAAGTGAAATATACGTTTTAAAAGGCACAGGAGTGCCGAAAAGTAGAAAGAGCATTATGGATACGATCAGTTCACAACAACACCCAGTGGAAGGTGGAAACGAGCCCAAGCAAAGAGCCTGGATTCTGGCCTTTATCTTCTCATTTTTGGCATTGCTGGTTGATGGTGCTGATATTGCATTATTGGCCTATAGTCTGACCAGTCTGAAACAAGAGTTTTCATTAAGTAATATGCAGGCTGGTGCCTTAGGAAGCTGGACGCTTGCAGGGATGGCTATCGGCGGTTTTTTTGGCGGCTGGGCATGTGACCGTTTTGGCCGGGTTCGTGTGATCGTCATTGCCATTGCATTATTTTCTTCATTAACCTTCTGGTTAGGATTCGTAGAAAGTTATGATCAGTTCAAATGGCTGCGCTTTACGTCTGCGATTGGACTAGGTGCTCTATATATTGCCTGTAACACACTCATGGCAGAGTATGTACCCACCAAATATCGCTCTACAGTATTGGCAACGCTTATGACTGGCTGGACTTTAGGCTCGGTGGTCGCAACTGTTCTGGCTGGATGGCTATTGCCTGAATTTGGCTGGCGATACCTCTATTATATTGCCATTATTCCAATTGTACTGGCCTTCGCGATGTACTTCTTGGTGCCTGAGCCGAAAGCCTGGTTAGATGCGCGTAAAGCACGCCTGGATGCAAAAGCCAGTGGTATTCTGCAGGAAAAACCAAAAAATACTTTTAAAATGATTTTTGAAGATGCACTTAGCCGTCGCATGTTTATCCTCTGGTCCTTCAGTACCGCATTTTTACAGTTTGGATATTATGGAGTCAGCAACTGGCTACCGGCGTATTTAGAGACTGATCTGGGAATCAAGTTTAAAGAAATGACCATGTATATGATCGGGACTTTCCTGATCATGATGTGTACCAAAGTTATTGCTGGTTTTATCGCTGACCGGATTGGCCGTCGTGCGGTATTTGCTTTCGGCACTATGGGTACTGCAATTTTTATCCCTGTGATTGTCTTTGGTAATACGCCGGATAATATCCTCTGGCTGATGTTATTTTTCGGTTTTCTCTATGGTATTCCATACGGTATTAATGCGACTTACATGACAGAAAGCTTCTCCACTAAAGTGCGTGGAACAGCAGTGGGTGGGGCATATAACGTAGGCCGACTGGGTGCGGTGTTTGCACCTCTTACCATTGGCTATTTTGCTCAAGGAGGCTCAATTGGTACCGGCTTACTGATTATGGGCATTGCCTATTTTCTTTGCGGCCTGATACCCGCTTTCTTTATTAAAGACCGCTTATTTGATCCACAAAAGGCAGATTAATCTGCACTCGTAATATAGATAGAACATGCTAGGAAGCAATATGATGAATAAAATCACGCAGGATATCGAGACGGTACTTAAGCAAATTCCTGATGGTGCACACATTATGACCAGTGGTTTTGGCCTGGCAGGTCAGCCGATAGAATTAATCGAAGCATTAATTGACTTTGGTCCTAGAGACTTAACCATTATTAACAACAATGCAGCTTCTGGAGATCGTGGTCTAACCAATCTGCTGTTGTCTGGACTGGTTAAAAAAATGATCTGTTCATTTCCACGAGCCAATAACTCAACCGTCTTTGAAGATCTGTATAAAGCCGGAAAAGTTGAGCTGGAACTGGTGCCACAAGGCAATCTGGCCTGCCGTATTCAGGCAGCCGGTGCAGGCTTAGGAGCTGTTTTTACTCCAACCGGTTTTGGTACCAAAATTGCTGAAGGTAAAGAAACCCGAAATATTAATGGAAAAGACTATGTGCTGGAATATCCGATTCATGCAGATTATGCCTTTGTGTATGCCAATCAGGCAGACCGTTGGGGCAACTTAACCTACCGTAAGGCAGCGCGTAATTTTGGTCCGATCATGGCCAAAGCCGCAAAAACTACCATTGCACAAGTCCATCAAGTTGTGGAACTGGGGGAGCTTGATCCAGAGATCATCGTAACGCCAGGGATTTTTGTACAGCATGTGGTCAAAGTTGGAGATATTAAATAATGAATATTCAAAAACGTACACGTGAACAGATTGTGGCCAAAGTTGCACAAGACATTCCAACTGGCTCTTTTGTAAATTTGGGTATTGGTTTGCCGACACGCGTAGCTGGTTATTTAAAACCTGAACAAGGAGTAATTCTGCACTCGGAAAATGGCGTTTTAGGTTTTGCTGCATTGAGTGATCCCGAACAGGCAGATGATGACCTGATTAACGCCGGTAAAGAACTCGTAAGCATGTTGCAAGGTGGCAGTTTTATGAATTCTGCGGACTCTTTCGATATCATGCGAGGCGGGCATCTGGATATCTGTATCATGGGTGCTTTTCAGGTGGCTATTAATGGTGATCTGGCGAACTGGCATACCGGTAATGCTGATGCTGTACCTGCTGTAGGCGGTGCAATGGATCTGGCAGTGGGTGCTCGATGTGTCTATGTTTGCATGGAACATGTGACCAAAAACGGTGAAGCAAAAATTGTTGAAGAACTGAGTTATCCTCTAACAGGTAAACATTGTGTCAACCGTATTTATACTGATTTGTGTGTGATTGAATTAAAAGACCGACAAGCTCAGGTTATTGAAATAGTGGATGGCTTAAGCTTTGAAGAATTACAACAGCAGACAGGCTGTAAATTAGTGGACAGTCGTCAACAAGCAGCCTAAAAATAAGTCCGCAATATTCTGATTAAGTAAAAGTATAGTTTTAGATCACAGCTTCGGCTGTGATTTTTAAATTTTAGAATTATTATCAAATACACGTAATATTGACCGTATTTCCGTATTTCCGTATTTCCGTATTTCCGTATTTCCGTATTTTAAAGATATAAATACAAACTTTTGCTAATGATTATTTTAATAATAAGTCTAAAATGTTAACAAGCTAAGGAAGGTGATAGTCTGAATGAATAATAATTGTGATGATCAAGAAATTTTTCATATTTTTAATCTGATTGGTCGCCATACTGAACTTAAGCCTATCCTCGATGTCATTAGCCAGTGGCTTGAATCGCGCATTCCAGATGCGCTTGTCACCATTATGCTCTATCAGGATGACACCCAAACTTTAAATGTTATAAGTGGCAAACAGCACTTTTCAAAAGAGTACTGTAATGCTATTCAAGATTTGAAAATTGGGCCAAATCAAGGATCGTGTGGCGTAGCTGCTTTCTTACGTCAGTTGGTCATTAGTCCAAATCTAATGAAAGACCCAAACTGGCAGCCTTACCGTGCTTTGGTAAACGCAGAAAAATTGTCTAGCTGCTGGTCTATGCCGATTATTAATGCTTCAGATATTTTGTACGGAACGTTTGCCACTTATTATCGAACACCGAAAATACCGACTGAACATCATATTCAGCTTTTACAGCAAGCGGCAAAATTAGTTGCTCTCGCAATTGAGCTTGATCAGGAACGTCAAAAAAGACATGAGCTTAATGAAAAATACAGCTCATTTTATACCTATCATCCAGATATCATTTTTGAACTTGACCTGCAGGGACATGTGCTTAATACCAATATTGCTTGCGAAGAAATTACAGGTTTTTCTAAAGCACAAATTCATGGTCAGCACTATTGTGCCTTCATACCGCCCGAATTCCATGAACTTGCGAATGTTTCATTTTCAGAAGCGGCGCAAGGTAAATCTCAACATTATGAACTTCCAATTTATAATGTTGCAGGCGATATCTTATGGCTGGATCTGACCAATTTACCGATTATTCAAAATCAGAACGTTACCGGTATTATTGGCATTGCCCGAGATATTACTGTATCGCGTAAAAACAAGGAGTCTCTACGATTATTAAAACGTGGAGTAGAGGCCAGTCCGAATAGCCTTTTTATTACAGATGTCTCTGAAGAAAGGTTAATGGTGTATGTGAATCCAGCTTTTCTAAAGCTCACCGGTTATACAGCAGCAGAAGTATTAGGACAAAGCTGTTTTTTCTTACAGGGTCCAGATACTGATCCGGATCAGATTGCATTACTCAAGCAAGCGGTCAAAGAACAAAAAGAAATTCAGGTGACTATAAAAAGTTACTGTAAAGATGGCAGCTGGTTCTGGAATCGTTTAACTATAGGTCCTATTTTTGACCAGACAGGAATCTGCACCCATTTTTTAGGAATTCAGGAAGATATTACCCAGCAACGTATTCACGAAGAATATATTCAGCATCAGCATACTCATGATCATTTAACCGGTTTACCGAACCAGCATGCATTCAAAAAAATTCTGGAAAATATTTTTGAAGCACAGCACGAGAGCTCACAACCATTAGTCTTGCTGTATATAGATCTGGACGACTTTAAAAATATCAACGATAGCTTGGGTCATCTGGTGGGTGACCAGATTCTCAAAAGTGTGGGCGAGCGGCTGCAAAAATTTGTTCAAGGCAATAATGTGCTATGCCGCTTCGCTGAAGATGAATTCATTTTGCTGCTCTCAGGGACAGATGAGCACACTGAAGTCGAGGTGATTGCTGGAGAAATTCTTGATCTTCTTTCCATGCTGTTTATCGTCGATCAGTACAAAATACATTTAAGTGCCAGCATTGGTATTGTGGCAGATGACAGTTCGATTCATCATTCTTCTGAATTGATTTATCAGTCTGTTTTGGCGATGCAGGAAGCCAAAAGACAAGGTCGTAATATGTGGCAGTGGTATGAAAAAACCAGAATGCAGCCTGTCGCAGAAATAGACTATACCAATCTGCGTCTGGAACTCATGGAAGCGATCAATCAAGAAAATTTTGACCTGTTCTATCAGCCGCTGGTTCATCCTGAAACTGGACTGGTAACAGGTGTAGAAGCTTTAATCCGCTGGTGCCATCCGCAGCAGGGTTATATTTCCCCAGCGATTTTTATTCCACTTGCAGAAAGAACTGGGCAAATTATTAGTGTAGGTCAATGGGTATTGGAAAAGGCCTGTTTAGATATTGCCGAGTGGAACAAGACACACAATAGCCAGATCACGGTATCGGTGAATATTTCTCCTTTGCAATTCCGTAGAGCAGGCTTTTTGCAGGTGCTTGAACATGCACTTGAACTCAGTCAATTACCGCCGGAATTACTTAAAATTGAAATCACGGAAGGTGTCATCATTAATGGTGCAGATCGAACCATAGAAATTTTGAAAGCAGTGCGTGCTTTAGGTGTACAGGTCGCCATTGATGACTTTGGCACAGGTTATTCGAGTCTCAGTTATCTGCGTCGCTTGCCGATTAATCAAATCAAGTTAGACCGTAGTTTTATTGAAGAGCTGACCCTCGATGGTCAGGATGCTGCAATTGTGCAATCGATTATTCATCTAGCCCATCAGCTGGATCTGGAAGTTGTCGCGGAAGGGGTCGAAACCGTAAGTCAAGCCAGTTTACTCTATCAACAGGGTTGTGATCTGCTACAAGGCTTCTTTTATGCAAAACCTGCACCTTTAACTGAATTGAAGCCTGTTTATCTCGCAATGGAAAATAGTAAATTGAATTAACTCTAAAAGTTAAGATATCAATATTTTCAACCGCTCTTCAGATAGAAAGACAATGATAAACAGGCTTAAAGAATTTTTCTATTTTATCAGCGTATCATCTCTATAATTTATGCTCGGTACAGAAAGCGGGATAAAAAAATAAGCTTTTAACCCCAAAGGTTTTTAACAGTATCTAAGGCTCAGGCTGAATATTGGCTAAATTTCTTTCTTGGTTTAAATCATAATAGTTAATCAAAAAGATCAACACGGCAAAAATAAAACCTAAAATGACGCAGGCAGACCAGCCATAGCTTTTCCATAAATGCAGCGATAAAAATGCACCCAGACCGGCACCTGAAAAATAACAGGTCATATAGATGGCATTAATCCGCGAGCGAGCCTGCATTGAAATTCGATAGACCAGATTCTGGTTCAAGACATGCAAACAGGAAATTCCAAAATAAGCCAGAATTAAGCCCAAGATATAAATCCATAAATAATTCTGGGCAAAGAATAAAGGAATCCAGGCCAGAATCAGTCCGCATGTGGCTAGGTGCGCAATCCATTTTTCCCGATGCCTACCAATCATTTTACCGGTCCACTGAGAGGACCAGATGCCGACCACCCCCACAATACCCATGAGACCAATCTGGAAATCATTAAAATGATAAGGTGCTTCAGCCAGAATAAAAGTCATGGTAGTAAAGATAATACTCAGCATGCCAAAGCCCAAGCCGCCGATCATACTACGCCTGATCAGCATGGGTTCTGTTCGGGCAAAGGTAAATAGTGAGCGATAAATTTGCAATATATTCATCTGTAACTGGCTCTTGGCACTCGGCAACTGGAACCACATGGCCAGACTTAGCAGAAGAATTGCACAACCACTAAATAGGTATACCGCATGCCAGGACCATAAAGTAGAAATCAGTCCGGCCACGGTACGGGCAAACAGAATACCAACCAGAACACCACTCATGAGCAGGCCAACGACTTCGGCACTTTTATCACGTTGCGACAGGCTGGCGGCAAAAGGAATCAGAATCTGGGTGGTAATCGAACAAAAAGAGGCGAGCAGGGTAAAGCCATACAACATATGCAGATTGGTACTGGCTGAAAGCCCAATAAGCGCCAGTCCGGTACACAACATCAAACTACAGATATACAGCCGTTTTTCAAACAAATCACCCAGAGGGACAAACAAAAATAATCCGGTGGCATAGCCAATCTGGGTCAGTACTACAGTCCAGCCAGACTGAGCCACACTGATTTGCAGATCCTCTGCAATAGAATAAATCAAAGGCTGGTTAAAATAGTTACAACCTGCGCAGAGTGCGCAGGTCATTGCCATCATGAACATGAAACGGCGTGAAATTTGCCCTTGGGCTGACATCCTTGTCTCCTGAGGCTTTAAAAACTATAGTTAGCAGAGAAGTTGATACGTGAAATATCTGCTTCCTTATTGTCAAAGGTTTCACGTTTGCTATGATGATATTCTGCACCCAGATTAATCTTTGGAACAGGAGAATAGATCACGTTGGCCACATAGTCGGTTAAGCGCTTATTGGTTTCAGGATTCGCGCGTGCATAGTCGCTGGAATCATCAAAATCAACAACGCTGGCATTAATACTACTCCGTAGTTTTGGCGTAAATTTATGCGTGAAGCCAATATTTATACTATTGAACTCATTGAGCAAAAGTTCATTATTGATTGGATCGACTGAATAATCGCCACCCCAGGCAGCACCATCGGTTGTTGAACCTTGAGTCAAGAAAGCTGCAATACGCTGATCACCGACCATATGGAAATAGTTACCTTGAATCGAGTTTTGATCATCTAAACGGTAACGTCCACCAACGCCCACACCCCAGCCAACTTTCTCGATATCGCCTGTCGCAATCTGTGCCTGCTTTTGATTGACAAAGCCTTGAGCTAATAAATGAAGAGGGCCTGATTGATGAACATATTTAGTGGTTAAAGCAGGTAAGGCAGAAGAACGATCGCCACCGGCCATATATTCCAGACCGACATTCCAGGTATTTTCCGGATCAAGTTTGAAAGCATAGCTCACCTGAGGTGTACGTAAGACTGATCCACCCAGGAACAAGCTGTAGTCGACAGCTTCAGTGCTAATCTCTGGTGTTGACATCAATGACCAGGCCTGACCAAACGTCCAGTTATAGTATTTTAAGTGTGCATGACGGATACGTAATCCACCATCGCCTTTACCATTGTTGGTCCAGAAGTCGGCTTCTAAACGAGCAGAAACATTCGGATTGCCTCCTAGATCTTTGGCCAGGAAACCAATCCGGCTGGCAGCCGCAGTAAAATCGGAACGTACAGAATCCGGTTCAGTAAAAGGTACTTTATTAATCTGGTTAATGGTACGGCCACGGGCTTCAGTAGTACTTTTGAAATCGACTGCACCATCAAAGCGGATCAAGCCATAAACATCGACATTATCTACCATTGAACTCAGCGTTTTAGAGTCTTGCGCTTTGGCTTGTTCCTGCTGGTTCTTTAATGCAAGTTGCGCGGCTTTTTGTTGTTCTAGTTCTGCCTGGATTTGCTTTAACTGTGACTCAAGAAATTGCTTACGGTCTTCAGAAGCTTCTGCTGAAAATGCCTGTGCTGAAGCAATACCACATAATGTCGCTAAAACTAATTTTTTCATTTCTTAATCCCTAAAGAAATTTTTAATCCTGAATGAAAGGAGACCTTTCTATACTGACGTGTTGTAAATATTTGAAGTGAGGAAGGCAGCGATTTGACCTGCCTTCCGAAGTAGGGTTTATTCTGCTTTATGCGGATCGTATAAACGGTCTTTAATAAACAGGGCAGGAATCAAACCGCATAGGAAATATGCTGCACCCATTACCAACAGACCTGTACCGATCGAACCATGCATCGCCAGATAACCAATCGTAATTGGCGCAAAGATTGCACCGATACGACCAATATTGAATGCACCGCCCACCGCTGTACCACGAACACCAGTCGGGAAACTTTCGGTTAGATAGGTTGCATTGATGGCATATGGAATACCGTACAGGAAGCCGAAGATTAGCATCAGTACGCCAATGTTATCGGCATTATGCATATACACCACGACAGGGATAAATAGCGCTGTTCCCATGGTGCCGAAAGCAAACACAATACGGCGACCAATTTTATCAGCAACATAACCTGCAATGATTTTGGCAAAAATCATGGTGATGAATGTACCCACCATATACAGTGCCATTTCTTTAAACTTAATGCCTAATTCAGCTTCAAGATAACTTGGCAACCAGTTACTTACACCGAAGTAACCAAATAACAGGAAACCGGAGCTGAAAGACCACAAGATGAACATCTTGCCATGAGTTTTATCTTTAAGAATGGTGATGTATGGATTACCTTTTTTGGTATCGTTATCCACAATCTGACCAGTTCTTTTCATTTCACGGACACGTTTCCATGATTCTGGCTCTGGCACCATAAAGTGCATCAGGATACCCAAAGCTAATGGAGCAATTGTGATCCAGTACAGCATACGCCAGCCGAACTCAGGAATAATCCAGCCTGAAATCATGGTAATCACCAATGAACCTAAAGTGAAACCAGTCATCAATGTTGCCAGTACAGTAGTACGGTATTTGGTCGGTACGTATTCTGACATCAGAGTATTACAGGCAATATATAAACAGCCTAAACCCAAGCAAGAAAGAGTACGTAAAATTGCAAATTCAGTATAAGACTGAGCAAAACCTGAGTAGGCTGACAAGATCGAGAAGGCGATGGTGGCCAGTACAATGACGCGGACACGTCCAAATTTGTCGCATGCCCATCCACCAATAAAGCCTCCGATCCCCATACCTAAAAGAGAATAACTTCCCAAGGCACCCGCCTGTACAGAAGTCAGGCCCCATTCAGCTTTCAGACTGGTCAGACTAAAAGCCAGAATCCCGATATCTGCACCGTCACAGAGCAAAATCAGAAAAGCAAAGATAAAAGCCGTCATCCAAAGACGTTTTGGTGCCTGTTTAATGGTATCCGTGGAGGAGACATCGGTTTTATTGTCTCCTGTTACGATGGTATCGCTTGTCATTCTTATATCCTCTATATATTCAAAGTAGCATTTCCTCTGCTACCGCTAAATCCATTTTTCTTCCTCACGGAAACATAGTTTTCCTGATTTAACAGACTCGCTCTGCACACAACAGCCGCTGCATTTATTATCAGGCTACATTCGATTTTTCATGCTTTACGCTAAATCAAAATCATCTCATTGCTGGAAAATTTGATTTCGTAAATTAACTTTAAGTTCAGCCTTATGGCGATTATTCATTTAAATGAATAATCAGATTGCGTTTAAAATACTTAATTCCGTATTGCGAAATCAATTAATCATAAAATAACCAGATGAACAAGAGTTTTTACTCTATTTTTAGTAAAAAATAACTTTTTTGCATTCTGGAGTTAAAAATCCTTGATTTATAGCTTGAGAAACCTTAGTTTTATATAAAATAAAATTTCGCTATACAAAATAAATGGAGATTTTAATGGAACAGGTAGTTCAAGTAGAACAAGTTTCAGCACATGTAGCGATGGTTAAAATTCATCGACCAGAAGCGAAAAATGCCCTGAATACAGAAGTTCGCCAGAAACTTGCGGCGGCTTTTTTGCAACTGAATGATGATGAAAATGTCCGTGCCATTATTCTTACGGGTGGTGAAACAGATTTCGCAGCAGGAGCCGATCTTAAAGAACTGGCCAATGCAGAAACCATTCAAATGATGCAGCGTCGTACTGAGCGTTATTGGCAAGCCATTGCACAGTGTTCAAAGCCGGTGATTGCAGCAGTAAACGGTTATGCATTGGGCGGCGGTTGTGAACTGGCGATGCATGCAGACATTATCATTGCCGGAAAAAGTGCCCAGTTCGGTCAGCCTGAAGTCAAAGTAGGGGTAATGCCGGGTGCTGGTGGTACACAGCGTTTATTCCGTGCAGTTGGCAAATTTCATGCCATGCGCATGATCATGACCGGTTGTCTGGTGCCTGCACCGGAAGCCTATCAAATTGGTCTGGTGTCCCAGGTGACTGAAGACAGCGAAACCCTTGCAACAGCAATCAAGATGGCTGAAGGTCTGGCAAAAATGCCGCCAATTGCGCTTGAACAAATCAAGGAAGTGGCTTTACTGGCTGAAGATGTGCCATTAAATGCCGGATTAATGCTGGAACGTAAATCTTTCCAGATGCTGTTTTCTTCAGAAGATCAAAAAGAAGGTATGCAAGCCTTTATTGAAAAACGTAAACCAAATTATCAGGGACGATAAGCATGAGCATTCAAATTCAGAAAATCGGTATTATTGGCGTAGGTACGATGGGTGCGGGCATTGCCCAGATCGCGATTCAGTCCGGCCATAATGTCGTGTTGTTTGATGCCAAAGCGGGTGCTGCTGAACAGGCACAGGAAAAGCTGGCTAAAACATTAAATACCCTGGCTGATAAAGGTAAATTTAGCCATGAAAAAGCTGCTGAAGATCTTGCTCATTTATCCATTGCTCAGCAGATCGAAGACCTGAAAGATTGCGATTTAATCGTTGAAGCGATTATTGAAAATCTGGAAATCAAACAAAAACTTATGCAGCAACTGGAAGGTATCGTAAAACCGGAAGCGATTCTGGCATCTAATACATCTTCATTGTCGATTAGTGCGATTGCTGCTAATTGCAGTCAGCCAGAACGTGTTGCTGGTTATCACTTCTTTAACCCGGTTCCACTGATGAAAGTGGTTGAGGTCATTGAAGGCTTTAATACCCGTGCTGACATTATTGAAGCATTAACCCAGCTTTCTACAAAAATGGGTCATCGTCCGGTCAAAGCTAAAGATACTCCAGGATTTATCATTAACCATGCCGGCCGTGCCTTTGGTAGCGAAGCCTATGCAATTTTGAATGAAAATGTCACACCATTTTATGATATTGACAGGATCTACCGTGACGGAATCGGTTTCAAAATGGGGCCGTTTGAATTAGGTGATCTGACCGGTATGGATGTCTCGCAC
This sequence comes from Acinetobacter sp. CIP 64.7, assembly GCF_000369745.1. GTDB lineage: Bacteria > Pseudomonadota > Gammaproteobacteria > Pseudomonadales > Moraxellaceae > Acinetobacter > Acinetobacter fasciculus. The sequence goes on from NZ_KB850179.1 coordinate 388,306, forward strand.
CCGGTGAGTGAATCGATTTATCATCAGTATTATGAAGAAGCACGTTACCGTCCAAGCGTGATTACCCGTCAGCGTTTTATTGCCAAGCAGTTAGGTCGTAAAACCGGTAAAGGTTTCTATGATTACACTTCGGGTAGCAAAGAAGGTGATGTTGCTCCAGCATTGGTTGAAAAGTTAAGTCAATATCCATCAGTCTGGCTAGGCACCGAATATGACCAAGACCGTCAGGCACTTGAGCAATATCTGCAGCAGTTCAATATCCAGATTGAGCAAACTGAGACACCTTCAGCAGAGGCTTTAATCCTGATTGCCACTTATGGTGAAGATGCAACTTCAGCCGCTGTCCGTTATCAGCTGGCACCTCAGCAAGTGGTGTGTATCGATCTGCTATATGGTCTGAACAAACACCGTACCTTGATGCCAACTTTTGTCACCCAACCTGAGCTGGTAAAAGCAGCCCAATCGATTTTCAATCTGGATGGTGTGACCGCCAGTGTAATTCAGGAAAGCGTCGGCTTTGTGGCTCAACGTGCTTTGGCAATGATTGTGAATCTCGGCTGTGATATTGCCCAGCAAGGCGTTGCAACGGTGGAAGATATCAACATCGCGGTGAAATTAGGCCTTGGCTATCCATATGGTCCAATTGAATGGGGGGATGTGCTGGGAGCTGAAAAAATTCTAAAAATTCTGGATCGTATGACTGCGATTACCCGTGACCAGCGTTACCGTCCAAGTCCTTGGTTGCGTCGCCGCGTTCAGCTTGGTCTACCACTTGTTCATACAACACATTAATTAGAAAGTTAAAGGAATAACACTCATGTTAAATGCATATATTTATGATGGTTTACGTTCGCCAATCGGTCGCCATGCAGGCAGTCTGGCAAGCGTACGTCCAGATGATCTGGCAGCAACAGTCATTAAAAATCTGCTAGAAAAAACCGGTATTCCAGCAGCGGACGTAGAAGATGTGATCTTTGGTAGTACGAATCAGGCTGGTGAAGACAGCCGTAATGTGGCTCGTTTTGCTGCACTGCTTGCAGGTATGCCAGTGACCGTTCCAGGTCAAACTGTAAACCGTCTTTGTGCTTCAGGTCTGGGTGCTGTAATTGATTCAGCACGTGCTATTACTGCAGGTGAAGGCGAGCTGTATATTGCAGGTGGTGTAGAAAGTATGACGCGTGCACCGTTTGTAATGGGTAAAGCTGAAAGTGCATATTCACGTGATGCCAAAATCTATGACACTACGATTGGTACACGTTTCCCAAACCGTAAATTCACCGACCAGTTTGGCGCGCACAGCATGCCAGAAACAGGTGATAACGTTGCTGAAGAGTTTGGTATTACGCGTGAACAGGCAGATACTTTTGCTGCTGCATCACAAGCGAAATATCAAGCTGCAAAAGAAGCAGGTTTCTTTGACGGTGAAATTACGCCGATTGAAGTTTCACAAGGACGTAAATTACCGCCTAAATTAGTGACTGAAGATGAACATCCACGTCCATCTTCAACATTTGAAGCATTATCCAAGTTAAAACCGCTTTTCGAAGGTGGTGTGGTGACTGCGGGTAATGCATCAGGTATCAATGACGGCGCTGCAGCATTGATTATCGGCAGTGAAAAAGTTCAGGAACAGTATGGCTTAAAACCTTTAGCTCGTATCCTGTCTTCTGCAGCCGCTGGCATTGAGCCACGCATCATGGGGGCGGGTCCAATCGAAGCGATCAAGAAAGCTGTAAAACGTGCAGGTTTGACGCTAGATGATATGGACATTATCGAGATCAATGAAGCATTTGCCAGCCAGGTGTTATCTTGCCTGAAAGGTCTGGATGTGGCTTTTGATGATCCGCGTGTCAACCCAAATGGTGGTGGCATTGCAATTGGCCATCCATTGGGCTGTTCAGGTGCGCGTTTGGCTTTAACTGTTGCGCGTCAATTACAGCGTACTGGTAAAAAATATGCCGTGATCAGCTTATGTATCGGTCTGGGTCAAGGTCTGGCGATGGTGATTGAAAATCCTGAAGCTGCATAACAGCTTAAGTAATCGCCTTAATGCCATGTATCTATGATATGCATGGCATTTTTTATTGGGATTTTTTCAAAATAAAAAAATCCCTGCACATACAGGGATTGATTACATCAGTGTAATGATTACTTACGACCAGTGACTAATAATGTTGCCGACCCAAAGGCATAAACTTTACCTTCTTTATCGATAATTCGGCCTTCTGAGGTCAGTACATTACGCCCGATCCGGATGACTTCACCAATAGCTGTATAAGTTTCGCCGCTTTTCATCGCTTTCAGCATTTTCACATTCAGGTCAATGGTCGAGAAACTGACACCTGCATCTACTGTCGTATGCACGGCAGCGCCAGTCGCACTATCTAGAACCGTTGCACAAAAGCCGCCATGAATACCACCCTGTAAATTGTAATGGCGCTGATCAGGACGCACCTCATATTCCACATAGTTTTCGCGCACCAAGGTCAGACGCATGGGAATAATTTCACTCATGGCTGAACTGGGAATTTCCCCATTTTTAATTGCGGTGAGATATTCAAGTCCGTTTAATTGTGATATTGGCATATCAACTCCTTGTAATGACTTATTTCGCCTTATGAAATAATATTCTGTTTTTCTAAAATTATGATATAACAGATAGTGATCGAAATGCTATATTTTTCCAGGATGGAACGATGACAATAAAAAATCTCGTCACAGATGCTGAATGGCAGGCACGTTGTGAACTCGCAGCGCTTTATCGCATTATTGCGCATTACCGGATGACTGATTTAATTGATACCCATATCAGTTTAAGAGTCCCTGATCAGCCTGACTGTTTTCTGATTAATCAGTATGGTGTCGCTTTTGAAAAAATGTGTGCCTCAACGCTGGTCAAGATTAATCATGAAGGGCAGGTCGTAGAAAGCTATGAACAGGATAAGCCGGTGAATATGGCAGGCTTTGTCATCCATGCCGCGATTCATGAAGCACATGCTCATCTGAACTGTGTTATTCATACGCATACCGCAGATGGCATAGCAGTTTCTGCACAGAAACACGGACTTCTGCCCATTTCCCAGCACGCCATGAAGTTTTATCAGCAGGTGGCCTATCACGAATATGAAGGCGTGGCACTTTCAACAGATGAACAAGAACGCCTGATTCAGGACCTGGGCGGCCATCGCGCCATGATTTTACGCAATCACGGACTTTTAACGGCGGGCGAAACCATTGCACGGGCCTTTCATGAAATCTATTTTCTAGAGCGTGCCTGTCAGGCACAGGTGAAGGCCTTAAGCGGCGGTGCCGAACTGCATTATCCAAGTGAAGATGTACGAATTAAAACCGCCAAGCAGTTCGCTAGTCCTTTAGTTGAACCGATTTTACAGCGTGCCTGGCAGGCCGCTTTGTCTTTGATTGAGCATCAATATACGGAGTATGCATCATGATTGTGATATCCAGTACTGTGCCGAATATTGAAGCAATTCTGGTGAAGTCTTTTCAGAAATATGCCCCTGAGGGCAGTTTTTGTACATTGGACAGCCCGGAAGCAGAACTGGCGACCACAGCAGCCTCGTGGTTTCCAGATCTAGAAAAACTCCGACAACTTCCAGAACTTGGTCTGATTCATTCGATTGCTGCAGGAGTCGAACATTTAAATTTAAACGAGATTAGATCTGACCAGTCAGTCTGCCGGGTACTGGATCCACATCATCAAAAAGGCATGTTTGATTATCTGCTTTGGGGTGTGCTGTATTTTCAGCGTTATTTTGACCGCATGATCCAGCAGCAAAAGCAGCAGTTATGGAAACAGTATCGTCAAAGTTATAGTCATCATATCCAGATCGGGATTATGGGCCTTGGCCATATGGGCGGTTATGTGGCAAAACGTTTTGCCGACATGGGCTATCAGGTGTCTGGATGGTCCAATTCCCCAAAAGAGATTGCTCAGGTCAAAAGCTATGTAGGCCAAGAACAGCTTTCCGAGTTCCTGGCCCACAGCCAGATATTGATTAATCTGCTGCCACTCACTGAAGAAAACACCGGTATTCTTTCTGCTGAATTATTTCAACAGTTACCTGAACACGCTGCTCTTATTCAGGTGGGTCGTGGGCAGCATTTAATCGAGCAGGATCTACTCAATGCACTGGATTCAGGTCATCTCCGTGGCGCAATTGTCGACGTATTTGAACAGGAGCCATTAGCTGCTGAACATCCATTCTGGCAGCATGAAAAGATCGTTGTTACACCACATGTTGCTTCACATGCACCTATGTCTGTGGTGGTGGAACAGATTCTAGAAAATGACCGACGTTTAAATCTCGGGCTGGATTTATGCCATCAGGTAGATGTCAATAAAGGCTATTAATTGTAGGGATACCGGAAAAATAAGGAAATTGATGATGTGGGAAACGATTCAAACTCAGGTTCAGCAAGGCGTCGCAACCTTAAGCTTTAACCGCGCGGATTCACTCAACAGTTTTAACCAGCAAATGCATGAGGAAGTGCAACAGGTGCTGAAAAACTGGAATACAGATCCGAATATTCGGGTAATTGTGATTCGCGGTAATGGCCGGGCATTTTCAGCGGGACAGGATTTAAAAGAACGTGCTGGACAGCTCGGCAATGTGCCTTTGCCACCGCAAGGCTCGCTGGCCAAATACTATAATCCCTTGATTAACCTGATCCGCCAGAGTCCCAAACCGGTGATTGCAGCAGTGAATGGTGTGGCTGCCGGTGCAGGTGCCAATATCGCACTGGCCTGTGATCTGGTCATTGCCAAGGAAAGTGCCCGATTTATTCAGGCTTTTTCTAAAATTGGCTTGATTCCTGATGCCGGTGGCACCTGGATGTTGCCACGTTTAATCGGTTATGCACGTGCCATGGCACTCACTTTTCTAGGCGAACCGGTGCATGCCAAAGAGGCCGCCGAAATGGGCATGATCTGGAAAATGCTTCCAGATACAGAATTTGATGCTTATATCGACGACATTGCACAGCGATTATCTCAACAGCCGACTTATGCGCTGGCTTTAACCAAACAGGCCTTGCAACGCAGTGCTGAAAATAACATAGACCAGCAACTGGAGCTGGAACAAAACCTGCAATATCTGGCTCTGAGCAGTCAGGACTATAAAGAAGGTGTCCAGGCTTTTGTCGAAAAACGCCCTGCACAATTTACCGGATGCTAAGGAGAGCATTTATGAAAATTAAGACCCGTATTACCGAGCTTTTAGGCATTCGCTATCCAATTATTCAGGGCGGCATGATGTGGGTCGGTACCGCAGAAATGGCCAGTGCCGTATCTAATGCAGGTGGCTTGGGAACATTAACGGCATTGACTCAACCGACGCCTGAAGCCTTGGTCAAGGAAATTGCACGCTGCCGAGAAATGACCGATCAGCCTTTTGCGGTCAATCTGACTTTATTGCCCGCTGTGAATCCGCCGCCATATGCAGAATACCGACAGGCGATCATTGAAAGCGGTATCAAAATCGTAGAAACAGCAGGCAACAAGCCACATGAACATATTGAGGCGTTTAAGCAACACGGCATTATTGTCATTCATAAATGTACTTCCGTCCGTCATGCGCTTTCAGCACAAAGAATCGGTGCGGATATCATTTCGATTGATGGTTTTGAATGTGCGGGCCATCCGGGTGAAGACGATATTCCTGGCCTGATTTTAATTCCTGCCGCTGCGGATCAGCTTACTGTGCCGATTGTGGCCAGTGGCGGTTTTGCTGATGGCCGTGGTCTGGTCGCAGCTTTGGCTTTAGGTGCTGAAGGCATCAATATGGGTACACGCTTTTGTGCCACTAAGGAAGCGCCGATCCATTCAAACATCAAACAGTTCTATGTCGATAATGATGAAAGGGCGACACATCTGCTGTATCGACAGTTCAGGAATACTGCCCGTGTTGCCAAAAATGCGGTATCTGATCTTGTGGTGAAAATGAGTGAAGATCCAAACCTGCAATTTGAACAGATTCGTCCCTATGTCAGCGGTTTAAAAGGCAAGCTCGCTTTAGAAAATGGCGATATTGATGCTGGTGTACTGACTGCAGGTCAAGTGATGGGATTGATTCATGACATTCCGACTTGTCAGGCGCTGATCGAAAATATCATGCAGGAGGCAGAGCAGATTGTTCAGCAACGTTTAGCTCAATTTTTTCCACGTTAATCAACTTTAGTGAAGTCGCTGAATAGAAAAGCCATTCCACCATGAATGGCTTTTTTCATCCTGTATATTTTTTATTTTTAAATGGGAAATTTCATCGAATGACTAGATTTTATTCTTTAAATTATATTATAGTGGATTTAAAACATAATTTCGTATTATGAAATTAATTGTCATAAATATACAAATTAGAACTCATACAAGGGAATTACGATGAGAAATTATATTGCGCCATTAAAAGACATGAAGTTTGTCCTGAAAGACCTGTTAAACGTTGAACAGAAATATCAGGGCTATGCAAAATTCGCAGACAAGGTTTCTATGGATATTATGGAGCAATATCTGGAAGTCGCTGCGGACTTTTGCCAAAACGAACTTCTACCGATTAATGCGACAGGCGACCAGCAGGGTTGCCGTTTGCAGGATGGCGTCGTAACTACCCCGGATGGGTTTAAAGCAGCTTATGACAAATATGTAGAACTCGGTTTTACCTCATTAACTGGTGACGAAGCATATGGCGGTCAGGGCTTCCCGACCTTATACCGTATTGCCATTTCTGAAATTATTACCGCAACGAACTGGTCTTGGGGCATGTACCCAGGCCTGTCCCATGGTGCCATGCGTACTTTAGAGCACCACGGTAGCGATGAACAGAAACAGAAGTTTCTGGTACCTTTAATTGCAGGCCGCTGGACTGGAACCATGTGCTTGACTGAATCTCATGCCGGTTCTGACCTAGGTTTAATCCGTACCAAAGCAGTGCCAAATGAAGACGGCAGCTATAGCATCAGTGGCGAGAAAATCTTTATCTCAGCCGGTGAACATGATCTGGCTGAAAATATCGTGCATATCGTATTGGCACGTTTGCCAGATGCACCTGCGGGAACCAAAGGTATTTCGCTGTTTATTGTGCCGAAATACAATCTGGATGAAGCTGGTAATGTGGCTTCCCGTAATGGCGTGGTATGTAGCGCTCTTGAACACAAGATGGGCATTCACGGTAACGCAACCTGTGTGCTGAATTTTGATAATGCCAAAGGTTTCCTGATTGGGCCTGAAAATCGCGGCCTAAACTGCATGTTTACCTTTATGAACTCGGCACGTATCGGTACAGCCATTCAAGGCTTGGCAGCAGCAGAGTCTTCTTACCAGGGGGCATTGGCTTATGCCCAAGACCGTCTGGCGATGCGTTCACTTGAAGGTGCGAAAGCGCCAGGCCAACCTGCAGATCCGATTATCGTGCATCCGGCAGTACGTAACATGCTGCTGACTCAAAAGGTGTTTGCAGAAGGTTCACGTGCACTTGCATATTATCTGGCGACCTATGCCGATATCGCTGAAGCCACTGACAGCCCGGAAGAAAAGAAAGCAGCTGAAGACCGTCTGGCATTATTAACCCCTATTGCCAAAGCATTAATGACCGAAACCGGCATAGAAGCGGCTAAACATGGTATGCAGATTTTCGGTGGTCACGGTTATATTGCTGAACATGGCATGGAACAGATTGCCCGTGATGCACGTATTGCCAGCCTCTATGAAGGAACTACTGAAATTCAGTCCATTGACTTGCTGGCGCGTAAAGTGCTGGGCTCAAAATTGGGTTTGCTGACCGCATTAACCGATGAAATTCAGGGCTTTGTAAAAGAGCATCAGCAACATGTCCAGTTCAGCCAGCAAGTTGCACAAGTCAGCCAGTTGACTGAACAATGGCTGAAATTAACCAGAACCATTCAGGAGCAGGCTCAACAGTCTGCCAATGAAATTGGGGCAGCATCAGTTGACTACCTATATTTCTCTGGTTATGTCGTGTCCGCTTATTTGTGGCTGAAAATGGCAATTACTGCGCAGCAGAAAATTGAAGAAGGCAATACTGATCCGTTCTATGCAGCCAAGATCAAAACTGCACAATTCTTCTTTGCACGTATTTTGCCAAGAACTTCAACCCACTTTGCCAATATTCAGGCAGGTGGTGAAAGCCTGTTTTTACTTGAACCTGAAGAGTTCAAATTCGATTAAACCTTTTGACCCACGATACTCGTGTCGTGGGTCTTTTTTAATAATTTTTGCATCCTCACCCAATTCAAATATTGAGATTTATTCTCGGATATTGAATAAACCATAAAATAACAAGATCAGGAGTCTATATGGATTTAGACATGATTACTCAACAGTGTCCTTATGCTGATCTGCAGCTTACTTTTCATGAAGTCGGACAGCGTTCTGCATTTCCCACCATTATTCTGATTCATGGCACCGGTGGAAATACCGACAAGCATTTCAGTTATATTTTTCCGATGCTGGGTATTCATCAACGGGTTTTATCCATTGATTTACATACCCCCGATAAAGCTGATCTAAAGGTGACCGATTTTAGCCAACAAGTTGAAGCACTGATTCAGCATGTGGTTGCAGAAGATGAAACCATTACAGTGGTCGGCTATTCACTCGGTGCAGTGATTGCTGCACAAGTAGCAGCCAGTTTAAAACAGCGCGTAGCGCGTTTGATCCTGTTAGCCGGTTGGGCCAAAACTAGCTCGGTGCAACAACTGCGTACCGTTATCTGGCAACAGTTATTTACTGAACAATCTGCGGCCTTGCCTCATTTTGTCAATTATTGCCTGTATAGCGATGATTATCTGTCTGCACGAAGCGAACAGCAGGTGCTGGATCTGGCACGCTTTGTTAAACCATCCCAAGATGCAGCCAAACAGCGTGAACTGAATTATCGCATTGATATTACATCAGCTTTATCTGACATCTGTGCAGAGACTCTAGTCGTTGCCTGTCGTGAAGACCGCATGGTGCCTGTAGCGCAAGCTAAACTGCTGTTTGCTTCAATTTCGAACAGTCGCTATATCGAAATTTCTTCAGGACATGCGCTCTATGTCGAAGCGCCAGCCGAAGTGGTGCAACTGGTAAACCAGTTTAGCCAGCATCCACAGCAATATCCGGTGAATCAAAAAATCCAGCCTTATATGCCTTAAAGGAGATAAATAATGCAAGCTAAAGGACAGCGCAGCAAGATTCTAATTGTAGGCAGCGGTTTTGGTGGTTTGGGAATGGCAATCCGCCTTAAACAGCAGGGCATCCACGATTTTAAAATCATTGAACGTGCAGCAGAAGTAGGCGGAACTTGGCGTGACAATACCTATCCCGGAGTCGCCTGTGATGTACCTTCCCATTTATATTCTTTCTCGTTTATTAAAAATCCCAACTGGTCGCGTGTCTTTCCACAAGGGGTAGAAATTCAGCGCTATTTAATTCAATGCTGTGATCAGGAAAATATCCGGCCCCATATTAATTTTCATACCCAACTGGAAAAGGCCAGCTGGAATGCACGAGAACGCATCTGGGAAATTCACACCTCTACAGGTCTGTATCAGGCTGAGATCTTAATTACCGCAACCGGGCATCTGGCAGATGAGCATCTCCCGAAAATTCCGGGGCTGGAAGAATTTGAAGGCCAAGTGATGCATTCCGCGCGCTGGAACCACGAGCTGAATCTGGAAAATCAACATGTCGTTGTGGTGGGTTCTGGTGCTTCTGCCATCCAGCTTGTGCCGGAAATTTCCAAAACAGCCAAAAGCCTGACCGTCTTGCAACGTAGTGCGCCATATATTTTGCCCCGACCAGACCGAGCTTATTCTGAGTCAGAAAAACAGCTTTTCCGCAAAGATCCGGACAGTATGTCGGCCCTCAGACATTCCTTGTTCTGGGGCAATGAATACAATTTTGCCCAGCGCCGTAATCTGAAAAGCCAGATTGAGCGGGTCAAGAAAAACTGCCTGCAATTCTTAAAACATCAGATTTCAGATCCTGAATTACAGCAGAAACTCACACCGAATTATGAACCTGGTTGTAAGCGTTTATTGCTGTCTAATGATTATTATCCAACCTTTTTAAAAGCGCATGTCACGCTTGAAGATTCAGCCTTGGCAGAAGTTACGAAAGACAGTGTATTAAGCCAGGCTGAAAATAAATTTTCTGCAGATATCATCGTATTCGCGACAGGATTTGAAGCAGCACGCCCACCTTATGCGGCAAAGGTGGTCGGTAAGCATGGCCTAAGTCTGGAACAACAATGGTCTAGCGGCATGCAGGGTTATCAGTCAACGACCGTACATAATTTTCCAAACCTGTTCATCCTGAATGGGCCAAATACAGGCAGTGGACATAATTCAGCACTTTATTTTCTGGAAACCCAGTTTGATCTGATTCTAGATGCCTTGCAGTTTTTTGAGCAGGAACAGATCCAGGTTTTCGAAGCGGATCAGAGCGCTGAAAATAGCTATATGCAGGAGCTACAGCAGCTTTCGCAAGGTAGTGTCTGGTTATCGGAAAGCTGTAAAAGCTGGTATCTGGACCCGGTCAGTCGTAAGCTGACTTTGGTCTGGCCGGATTATGCTCATTCATTTAGGGATAAAAATCAGCATTTTATTCGTAGCGGTTATCACTACCAGTATGTTGAATCGAGACAGCAGAAAGTGGTGTAAAAATATTTAATTAAAATCAAAATCTTATGGTTTAAATAATACAAAATAATTGTAAATCCAGGACAGGAGTATAGTCATGAGCAGTCAGCCATGGATGGAAGAATATAAAAAGTGGAATATCAATCCGGAGTTTACCCGGCCAGATCCTGAGAAAACCCTGAGCACGATAATTGCTGAGAATTTGGTAAAATTTCAGGATAAAACCGCATTTATCTATCTAGATCGCAAATTCAGCTATCACGATATCGATGTGTATAGCCAGAAACTGGCAAGCTATTTACAGAGTCTTGGGCTGACTGCTGGCAGCCGTATTGCGGTGATGTTACCCAATATTATTCAGTATCCAATTGCGACCTTTGCCATTATTCGTGCGGGTTATGTGCTGGTCAATGTCAACCCCATGTACACCCAGCGCGAGCTCTATCATCAGCTACAGGATTCAGGTACAGAAGCCTTGATTATCTTGGGACAGACTTTGGAGCAATTAACAGCACTAGATGAATGTCCTCAACTCAAATATGTCATTTCAACGCATCCGCTGGATTTTATTCAAGAGCAGCCAAGTGCTATTTATAGTCAGGCAGCACAATATCCGGATAAACAGTTTTCTGACTTTAGACAGGCAATAAATCAGGTAAAGATTATTGATTTTGAACCGCCTGTACAACATCAGGAAGATACGGTCATTCTGCAATACACGGGAGGTACCACAGGTGTTTCTAAAGGTGCAGAACTGAGCCATCGCAATATTTTATTTAATATCGCCCAAAACAGTACCGTATTTATCAGCCATTTTGGTGACCGTTATGCCACTGAAAATGAATATGTTTTCTGTGCCTTGCCACTGTATCATATTTATGGATTTACCATCTGCCTGTTCAGTTATGGTCTGAGCCGAGGTTTCGCCAATGTGCTGATTCCAAATCCGAGAGATTTGGATGCTTTGGCGGATCAATACCAGAAACATCCACCCACTGTTTTCCCCGGGGTGAATACCATGTTTAATGCCTTGGCGCATCATTCACATTTTCGTGAACTGGATCATTCAAGCCTTAAAACCACAACCGGCGGGGGAGCATCGATTTTAAAAAATACGGCAGAGTTATGGCATGAGGTCACAGGCTGCCAGATTTATGAAGGCTATGGACTTTCTGAAACCTCACCGACTGCAACTTTTAACCCGCCTTTAAGCCGGCGATTTAGTGGCACGATTGGCTTGCCATTGGCAGGAACTGAAATTCTAATTCTGAATGATGAAGGAAAACCTGTAGAGCTTAATCAGGCTGGAGAAATCGCCATACGTGGTCCACAGGTAATGAAAGGATACTGGCAGCAACCCGAAGCAACAGCACAGGTATTTACCAAAGATGGATTCTTCCTGACAGGTGATATCGGTTGTATGGACGAGCAGGGCTATATCACCATTCTGGACCGCAAAAAAGACATGATTCTGGTCTCCGGATTTAATGTTTATCCCAATGAGCTGGAAGGCGTGCTGTCCAAACATCCTAAAATACTGGAATGTGCAGTGATTGGTATTGATGATGAAAAGTCTGGACAGGTACCCAAGGCATTTATTGTGAAACAGGATGAAACTCTGACCCAAGATGAAGTCATGACTTATCTGAAGCAGCAACTGACCAGTTATAAATTGCCCAAATACATTGAGTTTGTGGCTGGATTACCAAAGTCTGCAGTAGGAAAAATTCTGCGTCGCGAGCTGCCTCGTACTGTTCAGCCGAGCGCCAAAGCCTGTTAAGGAATGATCTAGTCCATTAGATTTAAAATAAAAAAGGAATCGAAAGATTCCTTTTTTATTGCTTGCAGGCTTATCGCTGCTGGATGACTTTTTTGCTTTTCAGTTCTTCTATTTCAGCAGAACTTAAATATTGACTCAAAATGGCATCGGTATCTTCACCCAGACAAGGGGGTGCCTTTTTATATTCTACCGGTGTCTTGGAGAGTTTGATCGGTGAACCGATTGAGGTGTAATCTTCACGTAAAGTATGCGGCATCTGAATCACCATATCGCGTGCCAATACCTGTTCTTCTTGCAAAGTCTGTTTCAGGTCATTGATCATTCCTACCGGCACTTTAACCGCATGGATTAAATCCACCCAGGTTTTTGCCGGTCTAGTATAGAAATGAGCCTGTAGAACTGTGGTCAATTCTTCACGATGTGTAACACGTCCAGAATTTTTTAAGAAGCGAGGATCTTCTGCCACCTTAGCCAGACCAACGGCCTGACACAAAGCTTGAAATTGCAGATCATTACCACAGGCAATAATAAATTCACCTTCCTGGGCTTTGAACACCTGATAGGGCACAATATTGGCATGCGCGTTTCCGAAGCGACCGGGTACTTTGCCTGAGGTGAGATAATTCATGGCCAGAACAGAGAGGGAAGCAACCTGGGTATCCAGCAGCGCCATATCAATATACTGACCTTCACCGGTTTTCTCACGGGACAACAAAGCCGCCTGAATGGCAATTGCGGCATATAAGCCGGTGGTCAAATCGGCAAAGGCCAGACCCGCTTTTTGTGGGCCACCACCGGGCAGGTCATCACGTTCGCCAGTGACACTCATCATGCCACCCATTCCCTGAACGATAAAATCATAGCCCGGCTCTTGCGCACGCGGACCGTTCTGGCCAAAACCGGTAATAGAACAATATACCAGTCGCGGATTTAGCTGGCTCAGACTTTCATAATCCAGCCCATATCGTTTCAACGAACCGGCTTTATAGTTTTCAATGACTACATCACTCTGTTCAGCAAGTTTTTTGATAATACTTTGACCTTCAGGTGTAGATAAATCGATTACAACCGAATGCTTGCCACGGTTGGCTGACAGGTAATAAGCCGATTCATGGGTATCTTGCTGGTGATTGTTTTTAAGCCAAGGTGGTCCCCAGATACGGGTATCATCCCCATGATCCGGTTTTTCAATCTTGATCACTTCTGCACCCAGATCAGCCAGAATCTGGCTACACCAGGGCCCAGCCAAAATCCGGCTTAAATCCAGTACACGAAATCCTGTTAAGGCACCCATTATTACGCTCCCTGTTCGATCCTATTCAAATGACATATCGTTCTTATCCCTCTTTTTAAAGCTATAGGAAAATGAAAGAACAATCAACTTTATGATAATAAATTTCGCATAACAAAATAAAACATCTAAAATAATTGAATATTCATCTTATTTTATTTAGCCTGATGCAAATATAAGCATGAACGAGGAACAAGAGCTAAATGATAAAAAGGAAAAAGGTATCTCCTAGACAGGATTAAAAAAGGAGTCAATCAAGTGAATTAAAAACGGATTAGCCTTAAAGCATATTCATTAGCGGAATAGCTTTAAATATAAAAAGATCATGAAAACCTAAGGATAGGAAAACAGAGATTTAAATATGACGGATTTAGCTAGAGAATTAGAAAAGATTAAACCTACGACCAAACGAACCCAGCAAATTGCTTTTATTTTCGCCTTTCTGGCTTTACTGGTAGATGGCGCGGACATGTTGCTGCTGTCTTTCAGTTTAAATAGCCTGAAAGCAGAGTTTGGTCTCAGTAATCTGCAGGCCGGTACACTAGGCAGTTTTACCTTAGCAGGTATGGCGATTGGTGGCTTTATGGGTGGCTGGGCCTGTGACCGTCTGGGCCGTGTACGTACCGTAGTCATTTCGATTCTGGTATTTTCCATATTGACCGCAGCCTTAGGCTTTGCACAGAACTTTGAACAATTTGCTGTTTTACGCTTTCTTTCTGCCTTTGGCATAGGCTCTTTATATATTGCAGCCAATACGCTCATGGCTGAATATGTTCCAACTGAATATCGCACCACGGTTTTAGGTACCTTACAGGCAGGATGGACCGTCGGTTATATTGTGGCCACTGTACTGGCAGGCTGGATCATTCCAGAATATGGCTGGCGAACCCTGTTTTTTATTGCCATTATTCCCTCGGTTATGGCGATTTTTATCCAGAAACTGGTTCCTGAGCCAGAATCCTGGCAGCGTGCACGTTTGCAGCGTCTATATGCCCCAGCTGAAATCACAGCACAGCAACCCGCCAAAAAAAGCACAGTCAAAGAGATTTTCGCGGATCCTGCGAATCGCAGAATGTTTATTTTGTGGATCTTTACGGCCGGTTTTCTGCAATTTGGCTACTATGGCGTAAACAACTGGATGCCGGCATATCTGGAATCTGAATTGCACATGAATTTTAAATCCATGGCAGGCTATATGATTGGTACCTATGTAGCCATGATTTTCGGCAAAATTCTGGCGGGCTTTGCCGCAGATCGTCTGGGTAGACGCGCTGTCTTTTCGTTTGGAGCAATTGGAACGGCGATTTTCCTGCCCGTGATTGTGCTATTCAATACGCCAGATAACATTGCCTATCTGCTGATTTTCTTTGGATTCCTGTATGGCATTCCATATGCGATTAATGCCACTTATATGACAGAAAGCTTCGCCACCTCGATTCGTGGTACTGCGGTAGGCGGTGCTTATAATGCAGGCCGTATTGGCGCCATGTTTGCACCTGCGATTATTGGCGCGGCAGCCAGCGGTGGTTCGATTGGCCTAGGCTTCCTGATTATGGGTGGTGCTTATTTCTTGTGTGGGGCAGTGTCCGGGATATTCATCAAAGACCGTCAATACGATCCACAAAAGGCATAATTTCAACTTCAAAAAAGAGCCTGAATACAGGCTCTTTTTTTATATTCATCAATTAAAGCTATATTTCTATTTGTTTACTCCTGATCTGTTGCTTTGTGCAGATGAATACTTTTTAAACCATCATTTACTTTATTGAGCAGATGAATCAGGGTAACCACATCATCAAAGGCCAGCTTATTTAAGGCCTGGCCATAAAAATCAAAGAAATCAGCTTGCAAGTTGTCCCATGTTTCCAAGCTGGGATGTAGCCAAAGCCGTAGATCTGATTCATCAGCATCAGGTGAATTTCACCATGGCCTCGACCCCATTCCTGAATGACCTGTCCAATACCGTGGCGGAACAGCATGACAAGGTTGATTCACTGAAAATCTTCCTTTGCGCTGGTGCCCCCATTCCAGGTCCATTGATGCAAAAAGCCCGGGAAACTCTGGGTGTTAAAGTCATATCAGCCTGGGGTATGACCGAATGTGGTGCGGTGACGCTGACTCAACCTGAAGATGAAGATGAGCGCTCTTTCAATACTGATGGCATCGCTTTACCAGGTGTGGAAATCAAGATCGTGGATAAAAAAGGTCAGACCAAAGCCCTGAATGAATCCGGGCGTTTGATGATCCGCACCTGTTCAAATTTTGGCGGTTATTTAAAACGTCCACATTTGAATGATACGGATGCCGAAGGCTGGTTTGATACTGGCGATATTGCCTATCAGGACGAGCGGGGCTATATCCGGATCTGCGGCCGCAAGAAAGATGTAATTATCCGTGGCGGAGAAAATATTCCGGTCGCAGAAATTGAATCATTACTATATAAACATCCGAATATTGCAACAGTAGCTTTAGTCGCGTATGCAGATGAGCGAATGGGCGAGCGTGCCTGTGCAATCATCAAGCTGAAAGATCAGACAAAACCGTTAAGTTTTAATGAGCTGGTAGAATTCCTGAAAACCCATAATCTGGCTATGCAGTATCTGCCGGAACGCCTGGAAATCTGGGAGGATATTCCGATGACCCCATCGGGAAAAATCCAGAAGTTTAAACTCAGAGAATTACTGGCTCAGCATATTGCCTCAACGGCAGTTTAAACAAACTAAATCTTTGAATATACAAAAATTAAACCCTGAATAATCTTGCATCATTCAGGGTTTTTCTTTGACAAAGAAAATGATCTAAAGGTTTAATGCAAACTTTAGAATCACATCTATTTTAATAATTTTAATAAAGCTTCAGCCGTTGCAGCAGAAGAGGCGGGGTTTTGTCCAGTAATGAGCAGACCATCTTGTTGCACGTATACCTGCCAGTCCTCAGTTTTGGAATATTTCCCACCTTTTTCTTTCAGCATGTCTTCCACTAGAAATGGGACAACATCGGTTAGGCCTACGCCGTCTTCTTCGGTATTGCTGAAACCGGTGACTGTCTTGCCCTCTACAATAGAACGGCCTTCGGCATCTTTGACTTCACGAAGTACACCCGGTGCATGACAGACCAGCGCAACAGGTTTATCTGCCTGTAAAGTCTGCTCAATTAAAGAAATAGAATTCTGGTCTTTGGCTAGATCCCATAATGGACCGTGACCACCCGGATAGAACACGGCATCAAAATCCTGATTTAAGACTTCACTCAACTTATGTGTATTGGCAAGAGCCTGCATGGCCACCTCATCTGCTTCAAAGCGTTTGGTGGTTTCGGTTTGCGCATCCGGCTCATTACTTTTTGGATCTAATGGTGGCTGACCACCTGCAGGAGAAGCCAAAACTACCTCTGCGCCTGCATCGACAAAGGTGTAATAAGGCGCAGCTAGCTCTTCCAACCAGAAGCCAGTTTTTTTGCCAGTATCGCCCAGCTGGTCATGTGAAGTCAGTACCATCAAGATTTTCATATTATTTTCCTGTAGCTCATTAAAAAACATCGCGAATGATCGACTGTTAATTTAACAAGTCATGAGCGTCAGGAATGTTGTGATACGTTCATTTGCTGTATCGATACGTTGTTGTTTCAGTTGATTTAACTAAAGTACGTAGCCTTGCAAAGTGAACAGTGTGTTCAATATTCATCTGCCCATTAACAGGTCTTGCTGAAGATCGGCTTGTTTACGCAAGAAATCCCAGACCAGTTTAATTTTTGGTTCATGTTGCAGATCGACCAGCGTCAGCATCCAGAAAGTATGGGTAAAACTGACCTGATCGCCCAAAACCTCTTTGAGTTCGCTTTTATCATTGACCAGAAATTTCGGCAAAATAGCCAGCCCGGCACCTGCACGCACGGCAATTTCCTGCGCCAGAATACTGTTACTGCGAAAACAGGCACTGACCTGTAAGGGAAGACGCTCCAGCGAATATAGTGCAGTGCTATAGACCAGATCATCAATATAATCAACAAAACGATGCTGCTGGAGGTCTTCCAGTTTTTTAATTTCCGGATTTTGCTGTAAATAATGCTGGCTGCCATACAGTTTTAGGCAGTAATTAGACAAACGAGTAATGATATAGGGTCCAGATTTGGGCCGGTCAATCGCGATCACAATATCGGCTTCTCGATGTGAAAGTTTGATCGCTTTCGGTACCGGAATCAGGTCAATGGTCAGCAAAGGATAATGCTGGGAAAATTCTGCCAAAAGACGGGCTAAAAATGCCGTGCCAAAGCCTTCTGGCGCACCAATCCGGACCCGACCTTGCAAAGGGTCGTGGCGCTTGTCAATCTGGATAAAGGACTGTTCCATCTTTTCGACACGTGGCACCAGTGCCAGACCTTCCGAGGTCAGTTCATAACCGGTGGCTTCGCGCTTAAACAATTGCGTACCTAAAGTACTTTCCAAAGCCTGAATCCGCCGCGCTACGGTGCTATGTTCAACCCCAATCAAGCGTGCTGCATTGGTGAGCGTTTTAGCACGTGCTAAAACCAGAAAAAAGCGTAAATGATCCCAATCTACTTTCATTTTTTATTTAACATCCTGTTAAATTCCTGTGCATATTTGCACAACCATCGTGCACCAATTTCTATTGGTGGTCAAAGTGTTCTTTGTTAGTCTGCTGAAACAGCGTAAAAATTATACGTTAAATAAAAGCCAGTAAAGGCAGATACAACGACAATAACAAACCAGCACGGAGCGACCATGAACGCCATTTCTCATCCACAGCAAAGTACCGGATTCACCACCGCAAAACTTCTCATTAATGGTGAATTTGTCGAATCAAAAACCAGCCATTGGCAAGATATTGTTAATCCTGCCACTCAGGAAGTTTTGGGCCAAGTGCCTTTTGCCACTGCTGAAGAAGTCAATGCAGCGATTGCGGCTGCGCAAAATGCCTTTGCCAGCTGGCGCCAAACCCCGATTCAGGCCCGTATGCGAATCATGCTGAAATTGCAGGATCTGATTCGTACCAATTTAAAAAGTATTGCCCAGGTCTTAACAGCAGAACAGGGGAAAACTCTGGCCGATGCCGAAGGTGATATTCAGCGCGGTCTGGAAGTGGTGGAGCATGCCTGTTCGATCGGTTCACTACAAATGGGTGAGTATATTGAAGGTGTGGCACGCGGTGTCGATACCTATACTTTGCAGCAACCCTTGGGTGTCTGTGCAGGAATTACCCCGTTTAACTTTCCGGCGATGATTCCACTGTGGATGTTCCCGATGGCGATTGTCTGCGGCAATACTTTTGTCTTAAAGCCTTCTGAACAGGATCCACTATCGACCATTATGCTGGTTGAGTTAGCGATTCAGGCAGGTGTGCCGGCAGGCGTACTGAATGTGGTACATGGCGGCAAAGAAGTGGTCGATCTACTGTGTACCCATCGTGATATCAAGGCGATTTCTTTTGTCGGTTCGACTGCAGTCGGCACGCATGTCTATAACCTTGCAGGCCAACACGGCAAGCGTGTGCAGTCGATGATGGGCGCCAAAAACCATGTGGTGGTGATGCCAGATGCGAATAAAGAACAGACCTTAAATGCCTTGGTCGGTGCAGCTTTTGGCGCAGCAGGTCAACGTTGTATGGCACTTTCCGTGGCGGTAATGGTCGGTGAGACCAAGCACTGGGTCGATGAACTGGTCAATAAAACCAAAACCTTAAAGGTGAATGCCGGACATGAACCGAATACCGATGTGGGACCGGTGATTTCAACCCGTGCCAAAGCTCGTGTAATCGATTTGATTAACAGTGGTGTTGAACAGGGCGCAGAACTGTTGCTAGATGGCCGTAATGTACAGGTTCCGGGTTATGAGCAGGGTAATTTTGTCGGTCCAACGATTTTTAACCAGGTCACGACCGAGATGCGCATTTACAAGGAAGAAGTGTTTGGCCCGGTACTGGCGATCATGCATGTCGATACTTTAGAGCAAGCCATTGAGCTGATTAATGCCAATCCATTTGGCAATGGTGTGGGACTGTTTACCCAGAATGGCAATACGGCACGTACCTTCCAGAACCAAATTGATATTGGTCAGGTCGGCATTAACATTCCAATTCCTGTACCTGTGCCTTTCTTCAGTTTTACCGGTTCACGCGGTTCAAAATTGGGTGATCTAGGTCCTTATGGCAAACAGGCGGTGCAGTTCTATACCCAGACCAAAACCATTACCAGCCGCTGGTTTGAAGATGACCAGGAAACCACCGGTGTCAATACCACGATCAGTCTGCGTTAAGGAGCATCAGCATGAAGATTGCATTTATTGGTTTAGGCAACATGGGCGGCTCCATGGCGCAAAACTTACTCAAGTCCGGTCATCAGGTTTTTGGTTATGACTTAAGCGCAGTGGCTTTACAGCATTTTGCAGAAGCGGGCGGTATCGTCTGCGACAGTCCACAAGCTGCCGCGAAGCAGGCGGAGATCGTGGTCAGCATGTTGCCCGCAGCCAAGCATGTGCGTGAAGTCTATTTAGGTGAACACGGTATTCTGAAGGTACTTCAATCGGGCAGTTTGTGTATCGACAGCAGCACCATTGATCCGCAAACCATTCAGGAAGTTGCTGTAGCAGCTCAGGTCAAGCAGATTCGCGTCTGTGATGCACCGGTATCCGGCGGTACTTTGGGTGCCAAAGACGGGACCTTGACCTTTATGGTCGGTGCAGATGATGCCACTTTTGAGGCCGTCAAACCGGTTCTCGGCTGTATGGGTAAAAATCTGGTGCATTGTGGTGCGATGGGAACAGGACAGGTGGCAAAAATCTGTAATAACCTGATTCTGGGAATTTCCATGACTGCGGTGGCTGAAGGGATGGCACTCGGAGCCAAACTGGGCATTGATCCACAGGCCTTGGCTGGCGTGATTAACAGTTCCACTGGACGTTGCTGGAGTTCTGAAATTTATAATCCATGGCCAGATATCTGTGCCAATGCGCCGTCATCGCGGGGTTATACCGACGGTTTTGCCGCACAACTGATGCTCAAAGATTTGGGGCTGGCGGTCGATGCAGCGCAACAGGTGGATCAGCCGGTTGTACTCGGCAGCATGGTACAAAAACTCTATCAACAGCTCTGTCAGGAAGGAGATGCCCATCTGGACTTCTCCAGCATCATGCATCAATACACCACGCCAAATGCTTAAAACTTAAAAGATTCAGATGGAGCAAGGATTCGCTTCAATAATTACACCTTGTCAGTAATAACGATAAATTCAGGCTGAGGTTTAACATGTTAGATTATCAAACAACGGTTCAAGACTTTGATTTAAATACGGTTGCAAGCCAGTATCTCTCCGGTTCCATGCAGGCAGTAAATGCCTGTTATGAATGCTGTGACCGTCATGCCGATTCCGATGCCATTGCCTTATACTGGCATGGTAAAGATGGCAGAAAAGAACAATATAGTTTTGCCGAACTCAAAAAATATTCCAGCCAGTTTGCCAACTTTTTAAAGTCTCAAGGCATTGGTAAAGGCGACCGCGTTTCCGGATTATTACCACGTACTCCCGAGTTGATCATTACTATTTTGGCAACCTGGCGGATTGGTGCTGTCTATCAACCCTTATTTACGGCCTTTGGTCCCAAAGCCATCGAGCATCGTATTCAGCTGGCGCAAAGCAAGCTGGTGGTGACTGATCTGGCGAATCGGGACAAATTATCCGAGATCAGCAACTGTCCACCGATTGTGACGGTACATGCCGAAACTGAGGCAGAGCGCTATCCGCACGACCTCAGCTTCTGGACGGTATTAAACCGTCAGGCTGAAGCTTGTGAGCTGGAAATCCTGAATGTCGATGAACCATTTTTATTGATGTTTACCTCCGGTACTACTGGACCAGCGAAACCTCTTAAAGTCCCTTTAAAAGCGCTGATTGCTTTTGCAAGCTATATGCAAAATGCCATTGGTCTAACTCCTGAAGATGCTTTCTGGAATATTGCTGATCCCGGCTGGGCCTACGGTTTGTATTACGCGATTACTGGTCCTTTAATGCTTGGACACTCGACCTTATTTTATGAAGGCGGTTTTAATGCAGAAAGTGTCTGCGAAATTGTTAAGGAATATGGCATTACCAATCTGGCCGGTGCACCGACTGCTTATCGCATGATGATGGCGGCCGATCCTGCTCAAATGGCAAAACTACGCGGTAAGTTACGTGTTGTCAGCAGTGCGGGAGAACCGTTAAATCCGGAAGTGATCCGCTGGTTTAAAGAGGTGCTAGATGTGCCGATTTATGACCATTATGGCCAGACCGAAGTCGGTATGGTGGTGTGTAACCATCATGCGCTGGAGCATCCGGTGCGTTCAGGTTCAGCAGGTTTTGCCAGCCCGGGTTACCGGATTGCCGTTGTCGATGAACAGGGTCATGAGCTCCCTGCGGACGTTCCGGGCATTCTGGCGGTGGATATCAGCCAATCCCCAATGATGTGGTTTTCGGGCTATGAAGAAAGCCGCAAATCGCCTTTTGTCGGCCATTACTACTTAACCGGAGATACCGCGGAAATTCATGCCGATGGCAGTATGAGTTTTGTGGGACGTAGTGATGATGTCATTACTACCTCGGGCTATCGGGTGGGGCCGTTTGATGTGGAAAGTGCCTTGCTGGAACACGATGCAGTGATTGAAGCGGCGGTGATTGGCGTACCGGATCCCGAGCGGACCGAAATCATTAAAGCCTTTGTGATTCTGGCTGGTCATTCTCCTGCAACTGCCGAGCTGCAGGAAGAGCTGGGTCAATTTGTGAAAAAGCGTTTATCTGCGCATGCCTATCCGCGTCTGATTGAATTTGTGACCGAATTGCCGAAAACCCCAAGCGGTAAAATTCAACGCTTTTTACTGCGCAATCAGGAAATCAACAAGCAGCAATCCAAAACTGCATAAGCTCATAAAGCCAACAGATTGAATAAGAAGATTAAATAAAGAGATTGAAGGAAGCATCGATGCAATTAACGGAAGAACAACACCTGATTCAGGATATGGCCAAAAGCTTCGCCCAGGAACAGATTAAACCCTTTGCCAGCGAGTGGGATCAAAAAGGCATCTTTCCCAAAGATGCCTTGGCCCAAATGGGAGAGCTGGGTTTTTTAGGCATGCTGATTCCGGAAGAATGGGGCGGCTCGGGCACAGGTACGCTGGCTTATGTTCTGGCCTTGGAAGAAGTCGCTGCGGCCGATGGTGCAACATCCGCGATTATGAGCGTACATAACTCGGTGGGTTGTGTGCCGATTTTCAAGTTCGGCACGGAACAGCAAAAGCAGCAATTTCTAAAGCCTTTGGCCCAAGGTGAAATGATTGGTGCCTTTGCCTTAACCGAACCACATACCGGATCGGATGCTGCCGCGATTAAAACCCGGGCGGTCAAGGACGGCGATCATTACATCATCAATGGCGCGAAACAGTTTATTACTTCTGGCCACAATGCCGGGATGATTATTGTGTTTGCCGTGACTGATCCAGGCGCGGGCAAAAAAGGCATGAGTGCATTTTTAGTGCCGCGCGACACACCTGGCTATGAAGTGATTCGGGTGGAAGAAAAACTCGGCCTGCATGCTTCGGATACCTGTCAGATTGCCTTAACAGATGTCCGCATTCATGAAAGTTTAAGACTCGGTGCCGAAGGCGAAGGTTTAAAAATTGCCTTGGCCAATCTGGAAGGCGGGCGGATCGGTATTGCCGCACAAGCCGTTGGTTTGGCGCGTGCCGCTTTAGAAGAAGCAACGGCCTATGCGCATGATCGCGTGGCTTTTGGCAAACCGATTTTTGAACAGCAGGCGATTTCGTTCAGGCTGGCCAGTATGGCGACTGAAATTGAAGCAGCACGCCAACTGGTTCATTTTGCTGCACGTAAAAAGGAAGCTGGCGAAAGCTGTTTGACTGAAGCCTCCATGGCCAAACTATTTGCTTCGGAAATGGCCGAACGCGTGTGTTCCAAGGCGCTACAAATTTTTGGTGGCTATGGCTATCTGAAAGATTTTCCGATTGAACGCATCTATCGGGATGCGCGGATTTGTCAGATCTATGAAGGCACCAGCGATATTCAGCGTCTGGTGATTGCACGCAGTTTATAAGGAATTAAAAAGGATTTTTATCATGCAATGGCAAACCATTTTACTCGAACAACGTAACGGTGTTGGACTGATTACCTTAAACCGTCCTCATGCGTTAAATGCACTGAATAACCAGCTGATTGTCGAGGTCAATCAGGCTCTTGATCAGCTGGAAAAAGACCCCGAAATTGGTTGTATCGTGATTACCGGTTCGGAAAAAGCTTTTGCTGCTGGTGCCGATATTAAAGAAATGGCAGATCTGAATTTTCCGCAAATTTATCTGGACGATTTTTTTAGTCTGGCCGACCGGATTGCGCAGCGCCGTAAACCTTTAATTGCCGCAGTGAGCGGCTATGCCTTGGGTGGTGGTTGCGAGCTGGCATTGATGTGCGACTTTATTTACTGCGCTGATAATGCAAAATTTGGTTTGCCTGAAGTTACCTTAGGCGTGTTGCCCGGCATTGGCGGGACCCAGCGTTTAACCTTGGCGATTGGTAAGGCCAAAGCCATGGAAATGTGCCTGACTGCACGGCAGATGGGGGCGCAGGAAGCGGAACAAAGTGGTTTGGTCGCTCGGGTTTTTGCCAAGGAAGAATTGCTGGAACAAACCCTGCAAGCTGCCGAGAAAATTGCTGAAAAGTCGCTTACTGCCGTGATGATGATTAAAGAATCAATTAATCGGGCCTTTGAAGTGAGCCTGGCTGAAGGACTGCGCTTTGAACGCCGGGTTTTCCATTCGATTTTTGCCGGTTCCGATCAAAAAGAAGGCATGCAGGCCTTTGTAGAAAAACGCCCAGCCAAATTTACCCATCAATAAAACAAAAATAGGAAAATAAAATGAGTGATGAAAATAATTTAGCGATACGGGTCGCAGGAAGTCTGGGCATTATCAGCCTGGACCGCACCAGCCATTTAAATGCCTTAACCCTGCCAATGATCCAAGGCATTCAGGCGCAACTCGATCAGTGGTGCCATGATCCAGAAGTGCAAGCCATCCTGATCAATTCCAACAGTCCCAAGGCGTTCTGTGCTGGAGGCGACATCCGCTATCTGTATGACAGCTATCAGGCCGGCAATACCCAATATCAGGATTTTTTTGCCACTGAATATAAGATGCTGAGCACCTTGCGTAATTTTCCAAAGGCCGTGATCGTGATGATGGATGGCTATGTACTGGGCGGAGGCTTTGGCCTCGCTCAAGCCTGTCATATCAAAGTTACGAGTGAAAAATCACGTTTTGCCATGCCCGAAACCGCAATTGGTTTTTTCCCAGATGTTGGAGCCACCCATTTCCTGTCCCGACTGGATGAAGTCGGTGTCTATATGGCTTTGACCGGGGAGCAGATCAGTAGCAGTGATGCCTTGTATCTCGATCTGGTGGATTATCATGTGCCGAGTGAGCGTTTTGCTGAATTGGAAGCAGCGTTGATTACTGCGCCTGTGTTAAATTCGATTGAAATCCAGAAAATCATTAGTGGCTATATTACGCATCCGGTAGAAAGCGAGCTGCAAAAACGTGCAGATCTGATTAATCAGCATTTTGGCTATCCAAACCTCAAGGAGATTGAACAGAGTCTTGCTCATACAAGTAATTCAACCGATCAGGAATGGGCTAGTAAAATGCTGGCAATTTTGCAGCAACGTCCGGTTATGGCCAAGCAAACCAGCCTGAAGTTACAGCAAGCCGGACAGAATTTGTCGCTAGAAAAATGTATGCAACTGGAACGGGACTTGCAGGATGTCTGGTTAGAGCAGGGCGACTTTATTGAAGGGGTTCGTGCGCTGATTATTGATAAAGACAAAAATCCGCAGTGGCGAACCGAGAATGCAGAATTTGAACAAACACTGGAAAAGCTCTGGCCAGCATGGACTCAGCAGCGTATCGAAAATATTACTTAAAGCTGATGGTAAAAGACCCTCTATAATTTAATTATAGAGGGTCTTTGTATCTGTCCCATACTTTCATCGACATGAATTCTATTTAGGGGGACGTTTTCTTTTTCTTGCCGCCACCGTCTTGTTTATTGACCGTCGACCAGGCAATACGTTCGGCTTCTTCCTCAGAACGACCACGTTCTTTTTCGCTTTCTTCAATATGTTGGGCCTGCCGTTTCTGTTTATCGGTATAGGCTGATTTTTCACCTCTAGGCATCTTAATATCCTCATCAGGTTTGGCTGAAATTACTATAACAAGAGCTTACTTTTGCGAGGGTAAGTATTTGTTGGAAACATTTTATAAAAACAATTTTTTTTAAATATGAAAATCCAAAGATTAAATAGATGAAGATAACGGTCAGCTAGAACTGCTATCTTCTGTGCCAGATTAGCCGTTAATAATACTGCCGCCATTCACATGAATCACCTGACCTGAAATATAGCTGGCTTCTTCACTGGCCAGAAATAAATACGCCGGTGCTACTTCACTTGGCTGGCCCATGCGGCCCATTGGGGTACTTTTACCAAAATCTTTAAGCTGTTCTTCATCAAAACTGCTCGGAATTAATGGTGTCCAGATTGGCCCTGGCGCGACACCATTGACACGAATGCCGGTTTTATTTTTCAATAAATTGGTGGAAAGGCTTCGGGTAAATGTAGTGATGGCACCTTTCGTGCTGGCATAGTCAATCAGCTGATCATGTCCGTGATAACTGGTAATACTGGTGGTATTGATAATGCTGTCACCTGCTTGCATATGCGGAATCACCGCCTGAGTCAGGTGGAACATCGACAGAATATTAACATTAAATGTTTTAAGTAATTGCTCGGGCGAGATATCGGTAATACTTTCTTTCGGGTATTGAACCCCGGCATTATTGACCAGAATATTAATCGTTTTAAATTCCTGAAGGGTCTGCTCCACCATTTTCTTGATTTCATCTTGATCTTGTAAATCACATTGAATCAGCAGACAACGGCGGCCTTCATCTTCCACCATTTTTTTGGTGTCCCGTGCATCCTGATCTTCATCCAAATAGCAAATGGCAATATCGGCACCTTCGCGAGCAAATAAGACCGATACAGAACGGCCAATTCCGCTATCACCACCAGTAATCAAGGCAACTTTGCCTTTTAATTTTTCACTGCCTTTATAATGCGGTTTAATAATTTCCGGTGCAGGGTCCATTTTGGTTTGCACACCCGGTTGATGGTCTTGTGTTTCAGTTGAAGCTGGGGTTTCAGGATAATGATTCATATCTTTTCCAATTCCAATGATTGTGGCCATATAAGAAAAAATATATTAGAAGCTTTTAGGCAAAATGAGGCTGGACTCAACATTTCATAACAGAATGTATTCGAGATTTATCAATTATTCGTTGAAACGGATTAGGTTGAGCAACCAGAACAGAAAAAGCTGATGAAACAGCTTCTGGCTACACTTTGATAGCTGAGGTGGTCTTGAAAGGTGAAATTTGATTAGGAAAGGTGAGGTATCAACGGAGATTTAAAATCTAGACATACATAGGCCTTTTTTACTGGGCTTGTATATAAAATAAATGGAGAGTTTTTTAACTCTCCATGTATTCATTCTGATGTGTTTAAAAAATTTCTATAGAAATAAATTAAAGATTATCACTTAAATTAATTCTGGCCTGTGCTGCCTTTTCCTTTTTGGCTGAGGCTTTACCCCAGTTAAACTTTTGTGCACAGATGCCTAAGCCCACAATAAATAATGCAAGCACACTGGTATAAACCACTTCTTTAAAATAGGTTCCTTCAATAATCATGGTAATTAAAGCGCCGACAATAAAGATAATGACCAGATAAGTGAGCCATGGGAATAACCACATCTTGAATGGAATATTTTGTCCTTCAGCTTCCAGTTTTTTACGTAACTTAAGCTGAGAAATGGCAATAGCAAGATAGACATATAAAGATACGGTACCAGTCGCTAACATCAAGACATCATAAATATTCATACTTTCGGTGGCAGTCAGATAAATCGCCACGAAAGAAAACAGGCTTGAAAAGATGACACCTACCCATGGGCTGTTATTGCGATTGGTTAAACCGAAACTCTTTGGTGCATCTCCACGTTTCGAGAGGGAATAGACCATGCGTGAACAGGTATAAAGTGCGGAGTTAAAGCAGCTACATACCGAGGTGAGCACGACAAAATTAACAATATGGCGTGCTTCGGGAATACCGAGTGCAGTAAGCGCTACGCTATACGTACCCCAGGTCGGATCTTTCAATAAAGGATTATTGTGTGGAATCAGGCAAACCGTAATCAACATTGAACCGACATAGAATAAAATGATACGCCATACAATTGAATTAGCGGCCTTACGAATTTCCTTGGCTGGATCTTTGGTTTCAGCTGCTGCTACGGTGACAATTTCTGCTCCCATATAAGCAAACATTACACCCAATAAGGCTGTGATCACCGATGAAAAACCATTGGGCATAAAGCCTTGAGCGGTTAGATGAGTTGTACCGCCGAGCATAGAGGCATCGCCCCAAGGCCAAAGGTGCATCACCGCCAAGCTACCAAACACCAGGAACAGTACAATGGCAATGACTTTGATCAGGGCAAACCAGAACTCGAATTCACCAAAGTTTTTTACGTCACGGAGGTTAATCCAGACCAGTGCTACAGTGACCAGAAGCATATAGCCCCAGATCGGGATAAATGGAAACCAGCTATTTAGGATTTTCCCGGCGACAAAAGCTTCCCAGCCCATGAGCAACGTCCAGAAAGACCAGTATAACCAGCCGATGGGAAATCCGGCCCAGCGCCCGATTCCACGATCTGCATAGGTTGAAAATGAACCACTGTCGGGATTCAGTACCGCCATTTCTCCCAGCATACGCATGATGAGTAAAACTAATATTCCACCTAGAGTATAGGCAATGAGTGCAGCCGGTCCTGCAGAATAGATGACATTACCGGAGCCGACAAAGAGTGCTCCACCAATGACACCGGCAATTGAAATCATGGTGAGATGGCGTGATTTAAGTCCGTTTTTTAAGCCGTTTGATGATTCGGAATTGGAGAAATGTTGATGTTCTGCCATATAATTTCCCTTAATATCAATAGCGTAGCGGCAATAAAATTCCTTATTTGGCTTACGCTATCTTATCCTTTGAAACTGTAACCGAATTCATCAGTGCTTGACCAATATTAAGTTAATCTTAATAAAATGAATCCTTGTAGCCCTATAGACAGGATCACACTTTGATTAAAGTACGGTTACATGCTGTTCATGTATGCAGTTAATTTCTCTTTTTTGTTGTAAAGTGACGAGAGCCATTTTTGAGCAATTCAAAGGAGCCAATTGGCTTAAGAGATAAAAAATATAAGCAGGCCATATTTACAGAAAAATAAAGCCTACCTAAAATATCAGGCTAAAAGCAGGTTTACGTTCCCTTTAAAAATAAATTAAAAGCTTTTTGATTTTAAAAATATAATTGTATTGATCCTTAAGTTTTTACTAAGTTAAAGTGCGGATCCCATGCTCGCGCAAGCACTTTAACAATATCCCGAAAGCCACCAGAATTTCCTGTTCACTCACACAGGCAAAGCCTAGTAATAATCCTTTCTGCCGAGTCGAATAATGTTTGGTATAGTATTGCGATAATGCTCTGACCTTGATTCCCAGTTCAAGCGCTTTGGATGCAATCAAGACATCATCACTGCTGCTCGGCAATTTTAAAATCAGATGCAAACCGGCGGCGGTATTGTATTCATGCAGAAAATCTTCACCTAAATGTCGGCGAATCAGGTCAATTAAAAAAGCGTGGCGTTTACCGTACAATAAACGCATCCGTCGGATATGCGCCTCATAATGCCCTTCACGGATAAATTCAGCCAGTGTTTGCTGATCGATTAAGTGACCACCACGATAAAGTTCCGAAGC
Source organism: Acinetobacter sp. CIP 64.7 (assembly GCF_000369745.1). Taxonomy (GTDB): domain Bacteria; phylum Pseudomonadota; class Gammaproteobacteria; order Pseudomonadales; family Moraxellaceae; genus Acinetobacter; species Acinetobacter fasciculus. The sequence goes on from NZ_KB850179.1 coordinate 417,966, forward strand.
TACAATTCGCAATGAAGAAAAGAGCTGTTTTGGTACCACTAAATAGCCAATACGCAGGGCCGGATAAATCGTCTTACTGAACGTCCCCATATAAATCACCGGAGAATCCGGCTCTAAACCTTGTAAAGAAGGATAAGGCTGGCCCGAGAACCTGAACTCGCTGTCATAGTCATCTTCAACAATCCAGCTATTATGCTGGCGTGCGAGTGCAATTAACTGTTTGCGCCGTTCTAAACTTAAGTGTGAGCCCAAAGGATATTGATGCGACGGCGTCACAAAAATCAGCTTAGGCGGTTTTTTGGGATGTAGATCGGGGATAATCCCTTCCTGATCGACCGGTAAGGAACGCAGATTCACACCATTAATTCGTAAAATATTACGCGCACCCCAATAAGCCGGATCTTCGATCCATACTTCATCGCCTATATCGCTTAAAGTACGTGAGACTAAGTCAATTGCCTGATGGGTGCCTTCGGTAATAATGATCTGATCAGCATCGCACTGCACTGAACGGGCAATTTTCAGATATTCCGCCAGCTCCTGACGCAGTTCCAGGGAGCCACCGGCATTGCTGTAAATCAGGTTATTAACTTGAGGTTCACGGCTCAAACGCGTTTGGATTTTGCTGAAAATATGATGCGGAAATTCGGTTACATCGGGTGCGCCCGGTACAAAGGCTCCCCATTGATAAGGCGAGGCCGCGGAATAGCCGAGCAAGTAGGAACCGCGTTGCGACAGATTGTAATTTTGCTGTGCTTTTTTTTCTGCAACGGCAGGAGAATTCTGTTCTACCTTCACCAAAAAGGACTCAGGTAATTTCTCTACTACCCAGGTGCCTTGACCGGTACGGGCATCAACATAACCCTGTGCCTGTAATTGTTCATAGGCATTTAAAACCGTATTACGCGATACCTGAATTTCTTTGGCCAGATCACGTGATGCAGGCAAGCGGGTTTTGGGAGCCAATACGCTATCAATAATCGCGTTACGCAAGCAGCGGAACAGGCGCATCTGTAATGTTCCTGTGACATCTTGCTGCAATCGCTGCAGTAAATAATCTCCAAGCAAGCTACGCAATTGGCTCTCTCCTACAAATTTGAAATGGCTCTCGTGAGAGCGGTATTGCTAGGTGCAAAATAGTCTGATCAGGCAGTCATTGTAAAGTGTCTTGTATGCGTTTTGATCATTTACCTGCGGCTTGAATGCGAGCATACAGGCGGGCAGGCAATATACACAGATACCGATTAAAACTAAAGCGGAAAATCTAGACACTGATTTTGTTTGGAGCTCGCTAAACTAAGACCTGAATCAAGCAATGATTGCCATAACAGCCGAATAGAGATGTGTTGCAGCCGCCAGGACATACGACTGCATATAACAAAAGGATCATAGAATGAACATGATGATGAAAGTATTGACCTATACCGAGCAAGGTACAACGGCCTGGAACAATTATCTTAAGCAACTGGATAAAGTAGCGCCTTATCTGGGTGAGCTGAGTGAACGACTGGACATGCTGCGACGCCCAAAGCGCAGTTTGATTGTCGATGTTCCGGTCATCATGGATGATGGTACGGTTCAGCATTTTGAAGGCTATCGTGTTCAGCACAATTTAACTCGCGGTCCAGGCAAAGGCGGCGTGCGTTTTCATCCAGATGTCAATTTAGATGAGGTGATGGCTCTGTCGGCCTGGATGACGATCAAATGTGCTGCTCTAAATTTACCTTTTGGCGGTGCCAAAGGCGGTGTGCGAGTTGATCCGAGCCAGCTTTCCAAGCGCGAACTGGAACGCTTGACCCGACGTTATACGGCAGAAATCAATTTAATTATTGGACCGCAAAAAGATATTCCGGCGCCGGATGTTGGAACCAATCCGCAAATCATGGCCTGGATGATGGACACGTTTTCCATGAATGCGGGTTCTACGATTACTGGTGTAGTGACCGGAAAGCCGGTTCATTTAGGGGGGTCTTTAGGCCGCAGTAAAGCCACAGGTCGTGGTGTGTTTATTAGCGGGCGTGAAGTTGCCCAGCAAATCGGTCTGGATTTAAAAGCTGCCCGGGTCTGTGTGCAGGGCTTTGGTAATGTCGGCAGTGAAGCTGCGCTGCTTTTCCAGGAAAATGGCAGCAAAGTGATCTGTGTTCAGGACCATTCTGCCACCCTGTATCAGGAACAGGGAATTGATATTAAAAAGCTGCTTGAATACTCCAATACCCACCATAAAATTCAGGGATTTTCTGCCAGCGATGAAATTTCTGCATCAGATTTCTGGAGCATTCCTGCCGAAGTCTTTATTCCGGCAGCATTGGAAGGTGTGATTAATACTCAGGTCGCGCAAAATATTCAGGCCAAAATGATTCTGGAAGGTGCCAATGGTCCCACTTTGACTGAAGCGGATGAAATTCTGAGTGAGCGTCATATTACGGTGGTGCCAGACGTGATCTGCAATGCGGGTGGCGTGACGGTCAGCTATTTTGAATGGGTTCAGGATTTGGCCAGCTACTTCTGGACTGAGGAAGAGATTAACCAGCGTATGGATGCCAGCATGAAAAATGCGGTACAGGATGTATGGCAAAAAGCAGTTCAGGCCGGATGTTCTTTGCGTACAGCCGCTTATATTCTGGCTTGTGAACGTATTTTAATGGCACGTCAGGAACGAGGGATCTATCCGGGTTAAGCGAAGTTTTTGCAAGATGGATTAATTGATTAAACTGACTGGATTTAATCCATGATGACCTATCGTAAATTTTTGCAATGGATTTTTAAATTGGCTTCTTTATTTAAAAAGGAGCCAATTTTTATTAAAAATATAAATAACTGTTTATAAATAAAATAATTTTATATTTTGACTATTTTACTCGTTTTAAATAGACCAATTGGCTCCTTCCATCTGCTGCAAAGTGGCTCTCGTCTCATACGTATAAAAGCGCAAAATGAACCATATCAGCCAGTCTTTGGCAAATTTCTATCCCAAGATCCGGATAGCAAAATTTACAACGTATGAATCAAGAATGAGGATACAAAATGGACAGTAAACACTCAGCACTGAATGCACGTAAACAGCAGGCGACACCACGTGGTGTTGGGGTCATGTGTCAATGGTACGCAGAGAAAGCAGAAAACTCGACAATCTGGGATGCAGAAGGCAATCAATATATCGACTTTGCGGGCGGAATCGCCGTACTGAATACTGGCCATCGCCATCCTAAAATTATTGCTGCGGTCACTGAACAATTAACCAAATTTACCCATACGGCTTATCAGGTTGTACCATACGAGAGCTACGTTGCTCTGGCAGAACGTATCAATGCACGCGCTCCCATCCAGGGTGCTGCAAAAACCTCATTCTTTTCGACTGGTGCTGAAGCTGTCGAAAATGCAGTTAAAATTGCCCGTGCCCATACTGGCCGTCATGGCATTGTGACTTTTGGTAATGGTTTTCATGGCCGTTCATTTATGACGATGGCCATGACCGGTAAAACTGCACCTTATAAACGCGACTTTGGGGTGATGCCTGGTGGTGTTTTCCATGCCCGTTACCCGGTGGAATCCAAAGGCATTAGCGTAGATGATGCAATGCAAAGCATTGAAGATATTTTCGCAGAAGATATTGCCGCGCATGACGTAGCAGCAATTGTGCTTGAACCGGTACAAGGTGAAGGTGGTTTTAATGTGGTGCCAGCAGAGTTCCTGAAACGCTTGCGTGTCCTATGCGATCAAAACGGCATTTTACTGATTGCTGATGAAGTACAGTCTGGTTTTGCGCGTACAGGTAAACTGTTTGCGATGGATTATTATGAGACCAAGGCAGACCTGATTACGATGGCCAAGAGTCTAGGCGGCGGTTTCCCGATCTCAGGCGTTGTGGGTCGTGCTGAAGTCATGGATGCACCAAATCCAGGTGGACTGGGCGGTACTTATGCAGGTAACCCGGTTGCTGTTGCGGCTGCCCATGCGGTACTGGATATCATTGAAGAAGAAGGTCTTTGTGAAAGAGCGAATGATCTAGGCGCAGAACTGGTTGATGTTTTACATGAACTGAAAATGTCATCTAGCATGGTCAAAGATATTCGTGCACTGGGCTCAATGGTGGCGGTTGAGCTTGAAACTGCGGAACAGGCAAAAGCTGTACAAAACCATGCCATGCAAAATGGTCTGTTAATCCTGACCTGCGGTCGTTATGGTAATGTAATCCGTTTCCTATACCCGCTCACGATTCCGGCAGAACAGTTCCGTGCGGGATTGGCTATCTTGAAACAAGGGTTTGCACTGTCTGTCGCAGCCTAATGAAAGAGTAATGATCATGCTTCAAGCGCAATATAGAGATTTATTACAGCATCCTGATATCAGCTTCGATCAGCCTGCCACGGATGAATATATTGAAGTCAAAGATGCAGCAACCCAAGCCACTTTGGCCTGGGTAAAATCCCATGACCGGACATCTGTAGAACAGCTGATAGCTCGTTCTCAGCAAGCCCAAAAAGCCTGGAAAACCAAGACAGCCCTCGAACGTGCGGATGTGCTTTGGGCCTGGTTCAATCTGATGCAGGAACATAAAGAATCTTTGGCTCAGATCCTAACTGCTGAACAGGGCAAGCCACTGGCTGAGGCGCGTGGTGAAATTGGTTATGCCGCTTCCTTTATCCGCTGGTTTGCCGAGCAGGCGCGCCGTATTGATGGTGACGTGTTGACACCAACGCTTGCCCATCAACGTTTATTGGTTATCAAACAGGCGATTGGGGTAACAGCTGCGATCACGCCATGGAATTTCCCGGCGGCGATGATTACCCGTAAAGCCGCGCCAGCTCTGGCTGCTGGCTGTTCCATGCTGGTTAAACCGGCTGAACAAACACCTTTAACCGCCTATGCGCTTGAAGTTTTGGCCTTGCGCGCAGGTTTGCCACAAGATGTATTGCTGCATGTTAGTGGTGATGCGGTTGCAGTGGGTCAGGTCTTATGTGAAAGCGAAACCGTGAAAAAGTTAAGCTTTACCGGCTCAACTCAAGTCGGTCGTATCCTGATGCAGCAATGTGCGCCGACCATCAAAAAACTCTCCTTAGAACTTGGTGGCAATGCGCCAGTTCTGGTCTTTGATGATGCCAATCTCGAACAGGCGGTACAGGGCATCATGGCCAGTAAATTCCGTAATAGTGGACAGACCTGTGTGTGTGCGAACCGGATTTATGTACAAGATGGCATTTATGATGCGCTGGTAGAAAAACTGGTGGCTGCCGTTGCCAAACTAAAAGTCGGTGATGGCCGTGATGAAGCTTCTACCCAAGGTCCATTAATTGATGAGGCTGCGATCGAAAAAGTGCAGTCACATATTGCCGACGCAGTGAGCAAAGGTGCACAGGTGAAAACCGGTGGACAGCGCTCAAATCTGGGCGGTACATTCTTCGAGCCAACGCTTCTGACTGAAGTTACTCAGCAGATGCGTGTGGCAAAAGAAGAAACTTTTGGACCGTTGGCGCCGTTATTCCGTTTCAAGACTGAAGAAGAAGCAATTCAGATGGCGAACGATACAGAATTCGGTCTGGCTACCTATGTATTTACCCAAAGTACAGCACGTCAGTGGCGTGTAGGTGAAGCCTTAGAATACGGTATGGTGGGAATCAATACCGGAGCTATCTCTAATGAGGTTGCGCCATTTGGTGGAGTCAAGCAATCGGGATTAGGCCGTGAAGGGTCTAAATTCGGTATGGATGAATACCTTGAAATGAAATATCTCTGTGTTGATATTTCTTCATAATGACGTTTAGAAAATAAACGTATTCATTAAAAACTGATGAGAAAATATCAGTTTCCAGTGAATCCCGCGTTTAATTTAAACCGGGATTCCTGCGATGGAGCAAGGACTCAATAAACAGATTGGAGGAGGGCATATTTTCAGTTGTTAAGTCATTCTTCTTCTCTAAAATTCCCCTAAATATCAATTAAAGCATCAGATTATCATCAGGATTTAACCCTGATTTCTAACTTTAAACCAAAAGCATCCAGTAATTTCTGCATAGACTTGAGTGTTGGATTGCCTTCAGGTTGTTCCATTTTCTGTAGAGTCTGGGGAGCAATCTTGGTAATTTTAGCCATATCGTTGAGTGTGAGGTGCAACTCGGTACGAATGAAGCGAGCAACCTGATGAAAAGGCCAGTCAGGATTGTTACTGACGGTTTCAAGTACAGACAATCTCTTTTGCATCTGTTGAATCGGAGTCAGTGGCTTGAAGCGTTTATCCATAATTCAGCTCCTCCAATTGTTGGCAAATATTATCAATTCGATACTGGCTATTTTCCAGAATTTCAGGTGCCAATTGCAGATACTGCATGTGCTCGAGTAATCCCTGATAAAGTGGTAATTGTTCGATTAACACCGCTTTGATTTCTTTTGGATCAATCATCGTGCTTTCGGCGATCTGTTCAATGACTGAATGCCAAATTGGCATACCACCATGATCATCTCGCTCCCAACGCGTAGTTCGGGCAATACCATCTGGATGTAGCCACATCGGCGCAAAATCAAATAATGGGGTTAGTCGAATGATTCCATTATTGAAACGTTGAATCGCTGTATTACGGGTATGATTGTCCTTATTGCCTAAAGCGACATTGGCAAGATCACGCTTCAAATATTCAAAGATTTCCTGTTTTGGTTCAGTACAGCATTGCATCAACAGGCTACAGATCTGGTTATGGGTCATTCTTACCCCAAAACCGGCTTTTCCTCCCAGAGAAGCAATACTTTCCTGGGCAATTCTTTCAACCTTCCCATCGCTGACTTTACGGTCAAATCGGGGAATAAATAAAGTCTTACCATGCAGCTCCAGTTCCTGATGAACACGAAGTCCCAGGTATTGGGCAATTTTCATATATAAGGCTTCGTGCATCAAAATTTTATCTAGATTCTGATCACTGCCACGACTGAATTTCACCAGCCAATGCTGTTTGACCTGATGATCTGTCAGCGTGTGATCCAGATAGAACAGGTCATCATGACCTTGAGTCAGCAGTAATTTTGGCCACTCGCCCTGAATACCAGAAGAGCCGGCAATAAAAAGTCCATAAGAGGCTAAGGATTCAATAAAGTTTTCTTGACGTTCTACGACTTGGTCTAGGCTAAAGCCATGATTCTGCTGAACAGGAAACTGCCCCTGTAGCCATTCATAAGCCTCTTTAATCCGTAAATTACCAATCGGATTACCTGCACCCGCTTTTAGAAGCGCCCAGTCTGCTTGTTCCTGAGTGTTTTCAGAAAAATTAAGCTGACGGAGTAATTCTTTACGGCCATAACCTTGAGGTAACAAATCCATCAGGAAGGCTGGCCAGGTAGATTGCAAGGTATTTTGCACATTTACTGGTAAATGATAGGCTAGCGCATGCCCATCGCTTAGGTTCATATAAGAAATAGCATATTCAAATAGATATGATGTGCGCGTGGCTGCTTGCCATCCAGTTTGTTGTTGACCGACAATCTCAACAATAGCGCAATCCAGCCATTCATCTTCCTGATAAATCTGCAGTGTGCAATATTGATCCATAATTTTATTAAAATAGTAAAGTAAAGTGATTTTATTTATTATATACCTATTTTAATAAAAAACTAATTTTATCTTCTTAAAGTTCTTTATCGTTCTAAAAGGCCTTATCTTCACCAGAATACAAGGCTTATGAGGCTATATAACAAGATGTATCCTCATAGAAATCAATATATAACCCAATTAATTTTTAAATATCAGAGGAGCTCTAACCCTGGTTATTTATTATGAATCTTTCTTTTGAATAAAATTTTAAGCAGCAAATAAAGGACTAAATCCCCGTTTACGTAGTAATTTTCGGTACATACTCGAGCTTCGATCTGCCGGAAAATGCGCTTCTAAAGATAAGTCCAGAGGTAAATATTCAGGTTTCTGATTTTCTACAATCACACGATCTTCCTCGAAAATTTTCATATTAAAGGCATAGGCATCTTCAACCGGTAAATCTTTATCATAATTGCGGCAAATAGGTGCAAAAAGTCGTGTTGAACGCGCAGTCATGGGTGAAGCCGCATTCATGATGACCTGCTTGGCATGATTTGGAAAATGAATCGTAAGTGTTGCAGTAAAGGGTAGGCTCACTTCAAAATGACGTAACCATTTAAAATCTTCCTGGCCACGCTGCTCGATTCCGATCGGATAACGTCCCACACTGCTGATATAATCTGCATTAAAACCGACCTCCGTTTCTGTCGTACTGTAATCAGGAACTTCTACATCCTCCGGATCGCCAAAAGTATCTGGATGCACCCAGGCAAAATGTGCCACATCAATAAAACCTTCGAGCTGTCTTCCTGCAAAACATTGAATGTCTATCTGAGGGCAGACCAGTTGCTGATACTCAGCATCATCCCAAAAAGGCATATGAGGAATATGAGGTTCTGCATCCTCTTCAGCGCTTAACGAACACCAGATCAGACCATATTTTTCTACCGCAGCATAAGTTTTTAGATGGAAGCGCTCCGATATTTTATGCTGAGGATGTGCAGGAATACGGTTACATTTACCTTCACTGCCAAAGCGTAAACCGTGATAACGACACACCACGCCTTGGCCGTCATTTTTTCCCAAGCTTAAAGGTACACCGCGATGCGGACATGCATCTTTCGCCACCACCAGTTCATCGTTCATTTTATAAATCACCAGCGGCATATCAAGCAGCATACTACTTGTTGGCTGATCTGTAATATCACGCGCAAGTGCAATCGGATACCAGTACTGAGCCAAAAGATGCCAGTCATGTTCCTCGAATGTCATATGGACGGGTAAGTCGGGACTAAACGTGGCGATATTTGTATTCATAATGGGTTCTGTGTCGTGACCTTTAGCTGGACTATAAAACAGCAAGGTGTTCTATGAAATTTCAATTAATAGGACATAGGATTGCGTAAATCAGAACACTGACCGGCGATTGAAAGCAAATAAGCATCTTTCTAGGTTTTTTATATTCAACCACGCAAATATTGAGATGGGATATTTCCAAGCTTAAATCTCGCTGAAAATATTTTTTAAAAAGCGTGCTCTCAATTTCAATGCTCTACTTTGGCGCATAAATTGCTTATCACGCGTATAGACCATTGATCATTTACTAGAATCGACAAGGAATTGATGTGACGACTAGCTACTTACGCGGACAAGAACTTATCGAGAGCATTCGCAGTGCACCTTATTCGCGTGACCTGATTGGTTATCATGGCGAACCACCAAAAGTGCAATGGCCAAACGGCGCGCGTGTCGCGGTACAGTTTGTGCTGAATTATGAAGAAGGTGGTGAAAACCACATTGAACATGGTGATGCCGGTTCAGAACAGTTTTTATCTGAAATTATTGGTGCTGCCAGCTTTCCAGACAAACATATGTCGATGGATTCGATGTACGAATATGGTTCACGTGCTGGCTTCTGGCGGATTCATCAGGAGTTCCAGAAACGTGGTTTGCCGATGACTATCTTTGGGGTCGGCATGGCATTGGTACGTAATCCTTATGTGGTAGAGGCGATTAAAGCAGCCGATTATGATGTCGTTTCACATGGTCAGCGCTGGCTACATTATCAGGACATGCCGATTGAAATGGAACGCCAATATATGGATCAGGCGGTCAGCGTTCTGGAAAGCCTGTTTGGTGAAGCACCGATCGGCTGGTATACCGGTCGGGACAGTCCGAATACCCGTCAACTTCTGGCTGATTTTCCTCAAATCAAATATGACGCTGATTACTATGGGGATGACTTGCCATTTTGGAGCACCTTGACCAATCAGGCAGGGGAAACACGTTCGCATTTGATTATTCCTTATAGCCTGGATAGCAATGACATGAAATTCAGTTCACCTGGCGGTTTTAATAGCGGGGAACAGTTTTATCAATATCTCAAAGATGCTTTTGATGTGCTCTATACCGAAGGTGAAACTACGCCAAAAATGCTGTCGATTGGCATGCACTGCCGTATTTTAGGACGGCCGGGACGTTTTAAAGCACTACAAAAGTTCCTAGATTATATTCAGAATCATGACAAGGTCTGGATTTGCCGCCGTGGGGATATTGCCGAGCACTGGTATAACCATCATGCGCCATAATCATAAAATATATTGGAAAAGATCATTTTAGATGCTCTTTTTTGAGTCATGTACTTTATAAAAATAACAAACACATCAGCTTTGGCACTGTTATTGCAAAACCAGTTTTAAATAACCAAGCAATATAATCAGGCGATTGAATAGTGCAACTTGTTGAATTTAATCAAGCATCAACAGAAGATGCGATGATCTTTTTAAAGCACTGTGTGCAAATACCCAGCTGGTCGACCGAGCTTGCCGCAAAACGTCCTTATGCATCGCTTGAGGATATTTTGAATGCAGCGCAACAACAAGCGGCGACCTGGAGTTGGGATGAGATTAAAACTGCGCTGGATAATCATCCCCGTATAGGTGAAAAACAGGCACAGGCTGAATTAAGTGAAATAGAAAAAGACTTTTCCCATCGTGAGCAATCCGGCATTACAGCAGATGACGATACCCAGCTCGCGCTGCTTAAAGGCAATCTTGCCTATGAAAAAAAATATGGGTTTATCTTTCTGATCAAAGCTGCTGGATTGAGCAGTGAAGACGTCCTTCAAGCCCTGAACTATCGTTTGCTAAATGATCCAGAGATTGAGAAACGTATTGTCCATCATCAACTGGCAGAAATTGCCTTGTCACGACTGGCTCAGGAGCTTCATGCATGATTAGCACGCATATTTTAGATACACATCTGGGAAAACCTGCGACAGACGTGGTGGTACGACTTTTTGCTGAAGACGGTCGCTTGCTTGCTGAGACAAAAACCAATACAGACGGCCGCGTCAGTGATTTTGGCATAGTCGATTTAAAAACAGGTATCTATAGTCTTGAGTTTTTTACATCTGCTTATTTTGAAGGTTTGGGTTTAGAAACTTTTTTTCCTAAAGCAGTTATTCATTTTTATGTGAAAGATGCATTCCAGCATTTTCATATTCCTTTACTGATCAGCCCATTCGCGTACTCCACATATCGCGGAAGCTGATTTTATATTTAGACTTTGAGGGTGAGAAAAATGACAGAACAAAGTAAAACAATATCACCTGAACATGAATATTTAGGTGCGGGAAAAAGTGCAGCTTACGGTTTGCAACACGTACTGACTATGTATGGCGGAATTATTGCACCACCTTTAATCGTGGGAACGGCCGCCGGCCTAGAAGCTTATCAAATTGGATTATTGATTGCAGCGGCGCTATTTGTGGGTGGTTTAGCCACAATTTTGCAAACCGTTGGGGTGAAATATATCGGCGCGAAATTACCTTTGGTACAAGGGGTTTCTTTCGCTGGCGTTGCGACGATGGTCGCGATTGTGACCACAGGCGGTGGTTTGCAAGCAGTTTACGGTGCGGTCATTGTCGCCTCATTGATCGGTTTTTTCCTCGCGCCTTATTTCTCCAAAATTATCCGTTTCTTTCCACCAGTCGTGACAGGCTGCGTCATTACTATCATTGGTTTGTCTTTATTACCTGTAGCAGTCCGCTGGATGATGGGCGGCAATCCCAAGGCACCAGAATGGGGAAGTGTCGAAAATATTGGTCTGGCACTCATGACTTTAGCTTTAGTCGTCTGCCTGAATTTGAGCCGACATGCTGCTATTCGTCGCTTGTCTATTTTACTGGCAATTGTTTTAGGTTCAGTACTGGCTTATTTATTCGGTTTTGGTGATTTCTCTAAAGTTGCGAATGGTAGCTGGATCCAGGTACCTAGCTTCTTCGCCTTTGGACTACCGACTTTTGAGCTCACAGCCATTATTTCCATGCTTATCGTGACTCTCGTGATTATGACCGAAACCACAGCAGATATCATTGCAGTGGGTGAGATTGTAGGTACCAAAGTGGATGCGGATCGTATCTCGAATGGCTTGCGTGCCGATATGTTATCGAGTGCGATGGCACCGGTTTTTGGTTCATTTATGCAAAGTGCTTTTGCGCAAAATGTCGGCTTGGTGGCGATTACCGGAATTAAAAGCCGATTTGTGGTCGCTGCGGGTGGCATGATTTTAGTCGTGTTGGGTTTACTGCCAATTATGGGACGTTTGATTGCTGCCATTCCTGTACCGGTATTAGGTGGTGCAGGTCTGGTACTTTTTGGAACAGTCGCTGCAAGCGGGATTCGTACCTTGGCTAAAATTGATTATAACGAGCAAAAAAATCTTATCATTGTTGCGACGGCTATTGCAGCCGGCATGATTCCCATTATTGATCATTCCTTTTATACCAACTTTCCAAAATGGGTGCAAACCTTGTTTCATTCGGGGATTAGCTCAACCTGCTTAATGGCCATTTTACTCAACCTGTTGTTCAATCATCTGAACCTATTTAAAAATAAAAGCACAGCGACTACAGAAATTGTGGCAAAGATTCCACATTAGAAAATTTAAACCAGGATGAAAACAGTCCAGAAAATGGGCTGTTTTTTTATCAAAAATTAAAAATGTTGGCTTTGTTTTTGCTTAATTCAGAATGTGATTCTTTCATTCCATTGGGGACCCTTATTTATGAAATTCACTCAACTTACTGCTGCAACATTACTTGTATTGGGTGCGGCATCCGCACAGGCAAAACCGATCTGGCAAGACTTCAGTGTCACCGGACTTTATGGAGAAAACTATGAGGTGGTCGATGAGAAACAGGCGACTGCGACCTTTGAATATACGGCAAAAGTAAAATATGCAGATGTCTTCTTCTTCATTGACCGTATGCGCGGTGCAGATGACTTTAAATCAAGTTATTTTGAATTTTCACCACGTTTGAGCTTGGGTGAAGTGTCGGGTCAGAAGCTTGCCTTTGGTCCGGTTAAAGATGTACTGGTTTCAACGACCTGGGAAGGTGGAGAGGGTTTTGATAACTTCCTGTACGGCGTAGGTTTCGATCTGGATATTCCATATTTCCGTTATGCCAGCATTAACCTTTATCGCGTGAATAATGAGAATATTGATGATGATTACCAGTTGACACTGACCTATGGCGTGCCAATTAAACTGGGAACTGAAGAATTTCTGGTGGATGGCTTCTTGGACTGGTCTACAGAAGAAGATACTCATGACAGCGAGATGAACTGGACCACCCAATGGAAATGGAATGTCGGTAAACACATTTCTCCAGACACCAATTTATATCTGGGGATTGAACATTCTATCTGGAACAACAAATTCGGTATCCCAAATGCCGATGAAAATAATGTCAGTGCTTTAGTGAAATATCACTTCTAGGCAAAGTGATGAAGAAATAAGTTAAAAGCCCTGATAAAAGGGCTTTTTTTAATGCGTTTAAAATACGATCTGGATGTTTTCAGGAAAAGGATGAACATCACAATTTGATCCGCTACCTATACGATCCACTACAACAAACTCGCTGGGTGCTTCAAGGGTCAATAATGGATGATGCCAGGTTCCGGCACGATAATTTATCCCTTGAGAACCATCACTGATAAATACCTGAATCTGACTAATATCGGGCTGTGTATAATCAAGTTCAGGCGCTACAACGATTAAAAATTGCTGGCCGTGCATCGGAATAAAAGCCTGTGATCCTAGAGGATGCCTTTCCAGCATTGAGATTTGAAAAGGAATTGCCGTAGCTTGCATATTTCTAAAAATACTCAGTCCGACCTTGGTGTCACTTTCTACTTCAGCCAGGGCATGATAACGCTCAGTCTGCTGCTCATTGATATGAAAATAATGATTACCCTGACAGGCAATGACTTCTCCAAAAGGCAGAAAACTTTCAGTGCTTAAAGGCTGTATTTTTATACTTTGCATAGACATATCATTGATCACTCAAGCCAATTTTCCCCAGAGACGAATCCGGCTGATGCCACCGTCCGGAATCATGTTGACACGAATATGGGAAATTTTTTCGTGTTGTAAAATTTCATTGATGTAATGATGAATATGATCCATTTGCATAGGTTGGGCTGCTAACAAAAAAGGCCAGAACATGCTTTGTGGAATGAGTTGCTCATCGGTTGCATCCTCAACATAGATGGCTTGAATAGAAACCTCTGCAGGGAAATTTCCCTTAAAATGGGCGGTATCAATTTCAATTTTCTCGATTCGGGCACTGGCGCCTAAAGCCAAAATGCACCAGTCAAATCCTGGAGCACGACGCCGTTTGGTTTCCCAGCCATCGCCCATGTTAATGCCACGTCCCGGATTAATCAGATTGCGTGGATGTCCAAAATGCGCATCGCTATAGGCAACGACACGGCCACCATGTTCTAGTGCCAAAACATCTAGCATTTGATCACTATCTTGCAGATTGATTTTTACCTGACCATAGACCTTAAAACGTGCAATCCCACCGTCAGGATAAATATTCAAACGGACATGGGTAAATATCTGCTTTGCTGAAATCTGAACAATATGATGCTGGCTGGGGCCCAAGACATTATTTTCTATAATGCTGATCCATTCTGCCTGATCAAGATTTCCATCTGGCGCATAACATGCTTGCACAGCAGCAGAGGCCGGATAATTACCGCTAAAAAAAGTCGTATCAATATCCAGTGCCTGTATTTGACCTGCAACAGCAAGTTTAATGATGGCCCAATCATAGCCCGTGTGGCGCTTGCGACGGGTTTCCCAGCCATCCATCCATTTGCCATGCTCATCAAACTTGTCTTCGATAAAGACCGGTGCCTCAAATTGCAACATGCGTTTTGCTTCAGCAAAAAACTCATCTGAACATTCAAGAATTTCTGCGCCAATTCGGGCATCTGCAAGGTTAGTTAACTGCTGTACTGGAGCAGGCAGATCAAAAATTGGAGCTAATAAGGTCGCCATCTTAAATTTCCATCATTGGTATACGTCATATGAATATGCACTTTTATAAATACAAATTTAGGTCTTCTGCCTTTATAAAAACAGGACATTGAAGGAATTTAAAAGCACAGCGTGTGCCAACTCTTGCTATTTTTTTAGTGCATTTTTTTCAGGATGGCACGTTTTTAGCATTTTAGCTGGCAATGAAGATGAAATAGCCAGGAGGAATAGATGGAGATTGCAATTATTGGGGCAGGCATGGGCGGATTAACCACAGGAATTGCACTAAAAAAGTTCGGACATCGGGTCACCATCTATGAGCAGGCAGAACAGATTTTACCTGTCGGTGCTGCAATTTCCTTGTGGTCAAACGGGGTGAAGTGTTTGAACTATCTGGGCTTAACTGAACAGGTAGCAAAGTTAGGTGGCCAGATGAATGACTTAGCCTATATCGATGGTTTGAATGGCGAGGTCATGACGCAGTTTAGTTTGGCGCCGTTAATTGAAGAAGTCGGTCAACGTCCATATCCGGTATCGCGTGCTGAATTACAAAATATGTTAATGGATGCGTTTGGCCGGCAGGATATTCAGCTCGGTAAAAGAATGGTGTCTATTGAGGATAAGGGGCAACACGTTGAAATCGGTTTTCAGGATGGCAGCACTGTTTCTGCAGCATTATTGATTGGCGCAGATGGTACCCATTCCATGACGCGTCAGTATGTATTGGGCAAACAGGTTGAACGCCGTTATGCTGGCTATGTGAACTGGAACGGACTGGTTGAGATCTCTGAAGATTTAGCGCCCGCACAGCAGTGGACCACTTTTGTCGGTGAAGGCAAACGCGCTTCACTGATGCCTGTGGCAGAGCATCGCTTTTATTTCTTCTTTGATGTGCCATTGCCCGCAGGTCTGGAGAATCAACGTTCGGAATATAAGATCTTATTAAAGCAATATTTCTCTGGCTGGTGCTCCCAGGTTCAATGCCTGATTGACAGTATTGATGAGCAGAAAACCAATCGTGTCGAAATCCATGATATTGAGCCTTTTAACCAGTTTTATAAGGGCCGTGTGGTAATTTTAGGGGATGCGGCACATAGCACCACACCGGATATCGGGCAGGGAGGTTGCCAGGCAATGGAAGATGCGATCTATCTGGCACGTGCCTTACAAATTAATACGCTAGGTCTGGAAGATGCCCTGAAACGTTATCAGAATAAACGCAATGAACGCGCCAATGAATTGCTGCTACGTGCACGTAAGCGTTGTGATGTCACGCATATGAAAGATGAGCAAATTACCAAAGACTGGTATGCAGACCTACGGAAAGAACAAGGCCCACATATTATGAAAGGCATTATTAGCAATATTGTGGGTAATCCATTGGATTAAGTCTAATTAATAGCATCACATATCGAGAAACCGCGATTTTAGCCATCGCAGTTTTTGTTATTTAAGTGGCTTTGTTGCACAAACCTATCTGTAAAGGCTTTTTCAGCGATATAATTTTCAAATGAAGAAGCCTACACACAAAATCTACCGCACAACCAATTGGCCCGCATATAACCGAGCACTCATGAGTCGCGGAAATATTGCCATTTGGTTTGATCCTGCTACGCAATGGTATGCGCCATCAAAAGGCAAACAAGGGCGAAATCAAACCTACTCCGACGCAGCTATCCAATGCTGCTTAATGATTAAATCCTTATTCCGTCTGTCTTTACGTATGGTTACTGGCTTTGTGCAAAGTCTGATTAAACTTTGCGGATTAAATTGGATAGCGCCAGACTACACTACAATTTGTAGACGACAACAGCATATTGATATTGCAATCAGCTACCAAAAAAGTAGCGATGGGCTGCATCTACTCGTAGACTCTACAGGCATGAAGTTTCTAGGTGAGGGCGAATGGAAACGCAAGAAACATGGAGCTGAATATCGTCGCCAATGGCGTAAACTACATATTGGTATAGATGCCAAAACCCTACAAATACGCGCTATTCAGCTCACAACCAATAATGTCAGTGATTCACAGGTGCTTGGTGATTTACTTAATCAGATTCCACAAGATGAGCAGATTGACTCTGTTTATACCGATGGAGCTTATGACACCAAGCAATGCCGTCAGGTCATTGCAGATCGGCAAGCACATGCGGTGATTCCACCTAGAAAAAATGCGAAACCATGGAAAGATACAAAGAGTAGCTCGCTAGAGCGAAATGAATTACTTCGAACAGTTAAACGTTTAGGCAGGACATTATGGAAAAAATGGTCAGGCTATCATCGCCGCAGTTTGGTGGAAACCAAGATGCATTGCATCAAATTATTAGGCGATAAATTAATGGCAAGAAGCTTTCCTAGTCAGGTGAATGAAATTCATGCACGTGTAGCAGTCCTCAACAGATTTACGGAATTAGGTCGACCACTTACCCAAGTTACGCCTTAAATTTGGCTCAATTAGGGGCGCTTTGCATTTCAAATCTTTGTGCAACAAAGCCTATTTAAGTATGAAAATACTACAGTTGCTGCACCTTGCTTTTTAAGGTTTCCATTTGTTCAATCATATGTTTAATCATCAACTGGGAAACGCGTGAAATTTGGCGTTTAGGCGCCACACACAAGGCAATGGTCAGCGGATGCAGCCCTTTTTCAGAGATAGGTTTAAAGACCACTTCATCTCGCTCGACATACGGTAAAACATCGAGATAACTAAAAATTCCAATCCCGGAATTCGCCTTAATGAGAGTATTCATCAGGCGTATATCATTCGATTCCGTTTTACGTGCAGGTATAAATTGATGATGTTTATACAATGCCTGTACATAATCATGAATAATCAGGGGTTCGGCCGGAATAAAATGGTTGTCATTCAAGGTATCTGAAAAATAAATCTTTTCTGCTTGAGCAAGAGGGTGTGATTTACCCATCACAAAACCTAAAGGTAGTTCCAGAAAATGGAGGACTTCAATATGTTGATGGGATTTCGGATTCAGGATCAGGCCAAAATCCAGATCTGCCTCAATCACTTTTTTGGCTACGATTTCACTGTCTGCGACCCGGATATTAAAATTAATCCAGGGATAATTTTCATACATATATTGCACGGACTGCATGACAAAACCATCATTTAAGGCAGAAATTAAACCAAATTCGATGGTCCCACGCGTAAGCCCCTGAATTTCATCAAAGCGAATCCGGGTTTGCTGGAATTCTTTTTGCCATTTTATAACATCGGCATAGAGTAATTCGCCCGCCAGTGTCAGTTTTAAACCATTGGGCAAGCGCTCAAATAACATAATTCCCAGTTCTTCTTCAGCGAGAGCAATTTGCCGATGTACTGCAGACACGGAAATGAATAATTGATCTGCGGCCTTGCGTAAACTTCCCGTTTTCGCCACCGCGATAAAATATTCTGAAAATCGGGAAAAAGGCGTATTCATCAATTTAGTCAAGCAAGTACCACCGTTTATTTATATCAATATTTGAGATAAACGTGTTTATGCGAGTTTTATGCCAAAGAAGGTAGCTTTAATCGGCAAGTACATTTGTACATGGTTGATGTGTTCTAATTTTAAGAATGAATAGTACGAATCATTCTAATAGACAGAATAACAATAAATTCAGTAATTTCAATTAGAAGCAAAGCCAAAATTGCACAGTTCTGCACTGTTCAAGGCCTGTAAAAAGAGACCATCCATAGTAAGAATATAGGTTTGATATGAACGCAATTCCAGTCATCAATTTATTCAACAAACCCTGCTATAGCCAGTTTGATGATCAGGACTGGGACATTCTGGCTCGTCACTGGTATCCGGTGGCACGGATTCAGGACGTTTCTACCCAACCGCAACAAGTGACCCTGCTTGATGTCAAACTGGCATTGTACAAAACAGAAAGTGGCGATATTCATCTGGTCCGTGATCTCTGTCCACACCGGGGTGTACCCTTAACCAAAGGCTGGGTTTCGGGTGAAAACCTGGTCTGTCCTTATCATGGTCTACACTACAATGGCCAGGGTAAATGTATCAAAATTCCTGCACAACCCGAGCTGACCAACATTTCTGAGCGTTTTTCTCTGACTAAATTTCCAGTGGTGGAAAAATATGGCTTGATCTGGACCAGTATTTTTGGCCGTGACGAAGCAAAAGCCAATTTCCCTGTTTTAGATACCTGGGAGATGCCAGATCATCAGGCAATTTTACCGCCGTTTGTGGATATTGCCGGTTCAAGTGGCCGTCAACTGGAAGGCTTTATTGATGTTGCACATTTTGCTTGGGTTCATCAGGGTTCTTTCGCAGATCCTGAAAATCAGGTTGTACCCAAATACACGACAGAACGTACAGATTACGGCCTGCATACCGAATATGTCAGCAGTGTCAGCAACTATCCACATGGTATGCAAGATTTGGCACCGGAAGGTTTTTTGTGGAAACGTGTATTTGATGTTTATCCACCGTTTTCTGCAGTACTGACTGTACATTTCCCCAAGCAGGGACAATTAAAAATTCTCAATGCCTGTTGTCCGGTTTCACATAATAAAACCCGTTTATTTGTGCCACTGACACGCAACTTCGATACCACAGGAGATTTACAGGCAGTATATGACTTCAATGCACAAATTTTTGCCGAAGATCAGGACATGGTAGAAAGCCAGAAACCTGAAGAATTACCGCTCGATATTTCCATGGAAGCGCATTTTGAAGCAGATCGCTCTTCAACGACCTATCGTCGAATCTTAGCCGAGTGGGGATTAAGTAAACGTTATGTTGTCTAATATATTTTAAAATTTAAAAATATGGATTAAACTTTAAATAGAAACCCTATATTTTAATATAGTGGTTTTTATTTATATTTTTTAAATGATCAAAATATTATTCATACCCGCTTACTCTTTAATTAAAATTGATTAATATTATCAAAATTTGGAAATTAAAATAAATCAATCCAGGCAAACCCCGATTAGCTGATTCCAACATCTTTCAATGATGAGAGAAAATAAAAATACCTGTAGAACATCATCCTTTCGGCGTATTACAAGCTAAACCTAACTATAAAAAAACTATTAATATATTTAAATATTAATGATTTATATCTAAAAAAATCCCATTCCCTCAATGAGTCTCAATACCTGATTCTATCATCTACATTTATCTTTGCTCATGAAAAATATGAAGCTCGGCAGAGTAAAACTTGAAGTGCGACATAAACCACCTAATTAATTTAAAGGGTTTATGGAGTATATAAAATTGTCATACCATCATCTTAACTTTGAAGATCGTACTGCATTAATGCTTGAGTCAAGAAAAGAAGGCTTTTCAGCCAGAAAATTTGCTGAACTCATTAAAAGACATCCTAGTACGATCTATCGTGAGCTTAAAAGAAATAGCATCAATGACGTTTATCAAGCTCAATATGCTTCTGATAACACCTTCGCTAGACGTAGACGTGGTCACAGAAAACTCAAAATCGATTCAATCCTCTGGAAATTTATTGTTGAAGCGATCCGTTGTTTATGGTCTCCTCAGCAAATAGCAAAGCGTTTAAAGACATTTCCTGATTTGGATCAAACAATGAATGTAAGCCATACAACGATTTATTCAACGATACGAGCATTACCAAAGGGTGAGTTGAAAAAAGACTTATTATCCTGTCTGCGTCATGAAAATAAAAAGCGAAAAGCTAACGGTGAACCTAAAAAAGATTCTATATTACAGGATATTAAAACTATTCATGAGCGCCCAGCCGAAGTTCAAGAAAGAAAAATACCGGGTCATTGGGAAGCTGATTTAATTAAAGGTAAAGACAATAAAAGTTCGATAGCAACACTTATTGAACGAAATACACGGCTCTGTATCTTGGCAACATTACCTGATGCAAAGGCAGAATCAGTGCGCAAGGCTTTAACTGAAGCTCTGAAATATTTACCTGCAGAACTGCGTAAAACGTTGACCTATGACCGTGGACGCGAGATGGCAGAACATAAAATACTTGAAGAAGATTTAGGCATAGATGTATATTTCTGTGACCCACATTCACCCTGGCAAAAAGGCACATGCGAAAATATGAATGGTTTAATTAGGCAATATTTACCTAAAGGGATTGATTTAAATCAGGCAGATCAGCATTATTTAAATCAAGTTGCCATGTCACTGAATACTCGTCCTAGAAAAGCGTTAGATTGGCTTACACCATTAGAGAAATTTGCTCAGCTTGTTGATTATCATAAGACTTTTCAAACTGTCGCACCTCATGTTTGAATTCGCCCTCCAATTAAAAAAGGAATGCACAAATTTAAAGCGTTTTATTTTATTGCACTACTAATAAGCAATAATAAAAATAAATCATTTTATTAAATTAAATTTTATATCAACTACAAGCTTAGTATTTATTGCTTTAATACCATTACTTTTTAATTAAATCATAAAAACAAAAATATCTTATTTTAAAACCCTATTTCTATTATTTTTATAAAAACTGGAATGCTTATTGCTAATTATATCTTGAACAGACTGAGCACATTTGCGTGAAGTCATTTTAAAGCATGTGTTGCATGACACAGAACAACCAAGAGCAGAATAGAATGAAAGAAAAAAATAGCTTGAAAACCGGATTGAAAAAATTGGTAGGGGTATTAATGGCAAGTGGTGTAATGGGCATGGCCGCTGTCGCCAATGTTCAGGCCCAAGATAAAGCCGCATTTGTTTATATTGGCCCAACCAGCGACCATGGCTGGACCTATTCTCACGATCAGGGCCGGATTAAGGCTGAAAAAACCCTCGCAGGAAAATATAAAACCTCTTATATCGAAAATGTCCCTGAAACAGCAGATGCCGAACGTGTGATCCGTAACCTGGCACAACAAGGCAATAAAGTCATTTTTGCAACCTCGTTCGGTTATATGAATGCGATGGAAAAAGTATCCAAGCAATTTCCAAATACAGTATTTATGCATGCAACCGGTTATAAGCAGGGGAAAAATTTAGGAGTGTATGATGTCCGTACCTATGAAGGCGCTTATATGCTGGGTGTGGTCGCAGGGCAAAAAACCAAAAATAATGTTTTGGGTGTAGTTGCGTCTTTTCCGATTCCTGAAGTCATCCGTAATATCAATGCCTATACCCTCGGTGCACAAAGTGTAAATCCAAAAATTAAAACCAAAGTCATTTGGGTGAATTCATGGTTTAACCCGGGCAAAGAACGTGATGCAGCCTTGGCATTGATTGCTCAAGGTGCAGATGTGCTGATGCAAAATACCGATTCTCCGGCAGTGGTACAGGCGGCTGAACAAAAAGGTGTCTTTGCTTTTGGCTGGGACTCTGACATGAGCAAATTTGGCCCTAAAGCGCATCTTGCCGCATCGGTTTTACATTGGGAAAAAATCTACACTCCAGTAATGACGCAAGTCAGCAATAAAACCTGGAAACCCAGTGCAATGTGGTATGGCGTGAAACAAAAAGCAGTCGATATTGAAAGCTTTGGTCCTTCCGTGTCGGCAGCCTCTAAAGCAAAAGCGCTCAGCGTACGTGATGGCATTTTAAAAGGCACACTGCATCCATTTACCGGCCCGATTCATAAACAGGATGGTACATTGGTCTTGGCAAAAGGCAAGCGCCTAGATGATGCGGCACTAAGTAAAATGAATTACTACGTGAAGGGCGTAGAGGGTTCATTACCGAAATAAAGCTTTGCCATTTTGCAATTAAAAATCTTTAAACACTTTGATGTACTTTTCTGCATCCATTTGCATGCCTGACAACCATCGATGGATGCTGAATTGCTACGGCATGGAATAGGGCACTGATGATGACCTCTCAACACGATAGATCTGCTCATGCGCAAGAGTTGAATGCACGTTCTTCTTCAGGTGTACCGCGTTTACAGCTCATCAATATCTGTAAAAGTTACAATTCATTGAAAGCGAATGACCAGATACATTTAACCGTTCAACCCGGACAGATTCACGCCATCTTGGGTGAAAATGGCGCCGGAAAAAGTACCCTGATGAAAATCATTTATGGGGCAACCCAGGCCAATCAGGGACAAATGCTCTGGAACGGTAAAGAAGTCAAAATTGACAATCCGTCGATGGCGAGAAAACTGGGTATTGGCATGGTCTATCAGCATTTCTCTTTATTTGAAACCTTGACCGTGGTGGAAAATATTTTGCTGGGACTGGATGAAAAGATTCATTTAAAAGTCCTGAGCCAAAAAATTATTGAAGTTTCAGAACAATATGGTTTACCCATTGATCCACGCCGCGAAGTACATTCTTTATCGGTAGGTGAGCGGCAACGTGTCGAAATTATTCGCTGCCTTTTGCAAAATCCCGCTTTAATCATTTTAGATGAACCGACTTCAGTATTGACACCACAAGCGGTACGGCAACTGTTTAAAACTTTACGGTTATTGGCCTCCCAAGGCGTTTCAATTTTATATATCAGTCATAAATTACACGAGATCAAAGAACTCTGTGATGAAGCGACCATCTTACGCAATGGCCGTGTCACCGGAAATGTTAATCCCAAAGACAACAGTACCAGTGATTTAGCACGCTTAATGATTGGCCGTGATTTACCGACCTATGTACGCCCTGAATATACAGGTGAAAAACAGATATTATTCCAGGTTGAGAATCTCAATTACCAGTCCGACGACCCATTTGGTGTGTCGCTGAAAAATATCAATTTAAATATTTTTGCCGGTGAAATTGTAGGAATTGCCGGGATTTCTGGCAATGGGCAAGCAGAATTACTGTCTTTATTGTCGGGTGAAAATAGCCTGAAACATGGCCGGATGGTTCTGGATCAAATCGATATTTCCCGATTCAGTTCTGGACAACGGCGTGATTTGGGCCTGGGCTTTGTCCCTGAAGAACGTCTGGGCCGAGGAGCAGTCCCGAACATGACACTGTCCCAGAATGCCTTGCTGACCGCATTTCGGCAGAACCTGACGCAATGGGGATTAATCAAGTTTGCACAATGTAAGCTTTTTGCCGAGCACTGTATTGAAAAATTCGGGGTGAAAGCCAGTGGCCCAGAGGCAGAAGCACGTTCCTTGTCCGGTGGAAATCTACAAAAATTTATTGTCGGCCGGGAAATTTTGCAAAACCCGAAATTCCTGATTGTGGCTCAACCGACCTGGGGCGTTGATGTGGGCGCGTCCATGTTTATCCGGCAAACCCTGATCGATCTCTCTCGACAAGGTGTTGCCATTTTGGTGATTTCAGAAGAATTAGAAGAGCTGTTTGAAATCAGTGATCGTCTCTGTGTCTTGGCCAATGGTGAACTATCTCCAGCGATACCTACTCATGAAACCAATACTGAAAATGTTGGAATCTTGATGTCAGGCATTCCAGGCCATGACACTGCCATCATAGTAGAGGAGCAGCAAGCTCATGCTTAATATAACAAAAAAACAAATATACAGGTTGAGAGGAGAGCGACATGCATTTACTGGAACCGCGTGAACATCCCTCTCAAATCATGAAGTGGCTTTCACCGCTCATTGCGCTGCTAGCCATGCTGATTGTCGGTAGTATTCTGTTTTTAATGTTGGGGATTAATCCCGCGCAAGCCATGTACATCTTCTTTATTGAACCGCTGACATCGTCTTATGGTTGGAGTGAACTGGCAGTCAAAGCCGGACCTCTGATTCTGATTGCCTTGGGGCTGACGGTCGGATTTCGAGCCAAATTATTCAATATCGGTGCTGAAGGTCAGCTCACCATGGGCGCGATTTTTGGCGGTGGTATTGCGATTTTATTTCATGATCACATCGGCTGGTGGATTCTCCCGTTAATGATCGTTATGGGCGCACTTGGTGGGGCACTCTGGGGTGCAATTCCTGCCTTACTGAAAACCCATTTTAATGCTGAAGAAACCCTGACCACCCTGATGATGAATTATGTCGCAGTATGTGTGTTGCTATACCTGGTCAATGGTCCCTGGCGTGATCCGGAAGGGATGAACTTCCCTCAATCGGTGGTTTTTAGTGAGAGTGCGACGCTGCCATTTATTGTAGAAGGCACACGCATTAATACCTCTATTTTTGTCACTTTTTTTGCAGTCCTTCTGTTCTGGGTTTTTATGCGTAAAAGTCTGACGGCCTATAAACTGGAAGTCAGCGGTCAGGCACCTTTAGCTGCCAAATACGCAGGTTTTTCTTCCTCCAAAGCTATCTGGATGAGTCTGGTGATTTCCGGAATGATGGCAGGTATTGCCGGAATCTGTGAAGTGGCTGGACCTATTGGTCAGCTGAATCCGAACCTGTCCCCAGGTTATGGCTATGCAGCGATTATCGTGGCCTATCTAGGGCGTTTAAACCCAATCGGTATTGTGCTGTCAGGCTGTTTTATGGCGCTGATTTATCTGGGCGGTGAAATGGCACAAATGCAGCTACAGCTTCCGGTCGCGATTACCGGTATTTTCCAGGGGCTGCTGTTGTTTTTCCTGCTGGCTTCCGATGCATTAATTGAAAACCGTTACCGGTTTAGCAAAAAAATGGCGTCACCGGTCCCTCAGCCCACAGCAACTACCCTTTAACCCAATGTTGTCTACAGCAAAAGGAAGCATGATATGGCTTTAGAAATAACTGCAATTCTTGCAGGTACTGTTGCAGCAGCAACACCACTGATTTTCGCAGGTCTGGGGGAATTGGTCACACAGCGGACAGGTGTGATTAATCTTGGAGTAGAAGGGATGATGCTGGTCGGTGCAATTGCAGGTTTTGCTTTTGCTGCGCAATATGATGCCAGTGTATTAAGTGCCTTATTGATGGGTGGTCTGGCAGGCATGCTGATGGCCCTGATTTTTGCCTTTTTTACCTTGTCTTTAAGTACCAATCAATCCGCGTGCGGTTTGGCTTTAACCATTTTTGGACTCGGTATCTCTGCATTTTTGGGACAGAACTACGTCAGTATGGCTTTACCGGGTCTGGCTAATTTTAATATTCCACTATTAGCGGATATTCCAGTATTGGGTCCGATTTTGTTCCAGCAAAACTATGTGGTGTATTTGTCGATTTTGGCATTTTTTGCCGTTTGGCTGGTGCTGGCCAAAACCCGTTTGGGCTTATTGCTTAAAGCAGTTGGAGAATCACCGGAAAGTGCGCACGCCATGGGTTATCACGTGTTGGCGATTCGTTATGGCGCAGTACTATTTGGCGGTTTGATGGCAGGAGTTGGCGGAGCATTTCTATCAACCGTCTATACCCCGATGTGGATTGAAAATATGGTCGCAGGCCGCGGCTGGATTGCCATTGCACTGGTAGTATTTGCGGTGTGGAAACCAACACGTTTAATGCTCGGCGCTTACCTGTTTGGGGGCGTAACCATTTTGCAATTTCACGCCCAGGCGCTTGGAATCAAGGTTCCGAACGAGCTGCTTGCCGCATTGCCCTATATAGCCACCATTGTGGTACTGGTCATGATTTCACGGAATAAAAAAGTACTCAAAATGAATTTGCCATCTTCTTTAGGCAAAACCTTCGTGCCATAACCGCAGCCATTCATCATAAATAGAATAGATTTGAGTATAAATCATGAAAATTTTAACAGCTTCCTATGTCCTTACCATGAATGCGCAGAATGAATGTATTAAAAATGGCGCGATACTGATTGAGGGCGACCAAATAAAAGCAGTGGGTACATTGGCACAGTTAACTCAATGCTATCCAGAGGTGCTCATTGAAGATTACCCACAAAAGATCCTGATGCCGGGCTTGATCAATACCCATTGTCATTCCGGTTTATTGCATGGTACGGCTGAAGGATTACCGGTTTGGGATTGGTTACAGCAGTATATTGACCCGATGCACCGGGTGTTGACACCAGAGGATGCGAAAATCGCCTCCTATTTATGTTATGCCGAGGCACTATTGTCGGGAACGACCACCATCGTTGATATGTGGCGTTATATGGACGGAAGTGCTGAAGCTGCGCAAGCATTGGGAATTCGTGCCGTTCTCGTACCCTATGTCGCAGAGCATCCGGATCACAATTATTTTGAAACCTTAAAAAGTAATGAGGCTTTAATCAACCGTTGGCATCAGCAGGCGAATGGACGTATTCAGGTTTGGGTAGGTTTAGAGCACCTGTTTTATGCTGAAGCTTCAGCATTAAGCCGTATTGAGAAACTTTGTCAGGATTATCAAACCGGTTTTCATACTCATAGCAATGAAAGCCAATTTGATGTACAGGAAAACCTGCGCCGTTCAGGTATTCGCCCAATTGAGAGTCTGCAAAAACTGGGCTTGCTAGATCTGCCTAAAACTTTGTTGGCACATTGCGTCTGGACAGATGCAAATGAAATTCAGATTTTAAGGCGACATGCGGTAGGGGTTGCGCACAATCCTATTTCCAACATGAAGTTGGCTTCCGGTGCAGCGCCTGTCGTTGAAATGCTACGTCAAGGCGTTGCGGTGGGTTTGGGTACTGACGGAGAAAAAGAAAACAATAACCTGGATCTATTTGAAGAAATGAAAACGGCATCATTGCTGGCCAAATTTTCTTCGCTGGATGCGGCCGCCCTGGATGCCTGGTCAGTCTGTCAAATGGCTACGATTACAGGAGCTAAAGCCTTGGGTATGCAAGATGAAATTGGTTCATTGGAAGTCGGCAAACAGGCCGACCTGATTGCGGTGAAACTGGATACACCGCGGATGATGCCGTTGATTGATCATAGAAAATTATTTAATTTGCATACCAATTTAGTCCATGCAGTTCAAGGCCAAGATGTCGTGATGACGATGGTGGCGGGACAGACTGTGGTTAAAAATGGCCGTTTGATCAATGCCGATTTACACGCTCTAATTGATCAAGTGAATCAGGCGGCGCCACGCTTGTTTGAACGTCGTGATCAGTGGTTTGCAAAGCAGGGGCAAACGGTGAATGAATTACAGCGGGAAGAATTTTAAGATTTACGTGGGGGTTGAGGTTATTCATTGATAGTGGGGTGACCTCAGACGCCTTTCTAACGAATGATTTAAATGAAATTAAACAGAGTGAATAGACTGATATTTTCTAATCTTTAGATGAGTTTCATTCACTTCTAAATTGCATCTAATAAGCTATAAAACCATTCTTTGAATTTACCCCTTTGCATCTCTATATTGGGGTGATAGGAGCTGTAGCGGTCAGCCTGTTCTGTGTGTATAGCCTGTTTCAACAAAAACAAGATATTGGATCTACCACTGAACTGGCTTTTTTGATGACTTATATCATTGGCGCTATTTGTGTGTGGAATATCCCACTGGCTGCAGGGATGGCGGTTCTACTCACGATTATCCTGATGGGCAAACAGACATTGCATCAATTTGCCGGAAAAACGATCCAAAGCTATGAGTTAAGAGATGGCTTACTTTTATTGGCTTTGATATTGATTGCGTTGCCGGTCATGCCCAATAAGCCCTTGTGGGGCGCCGTACTGAATCCCTATATCATCCTTAAACTACTCATTTTAATCTTGATTGTGCAGTCCATGGCACATGTGGCAAAACGAATCCTATCCAATGATAAGGCTCTCATTTTATCTGCCTTAGCCTCGGGATTTGTCTCCAGTACGGCCACGATTGCCAGTTTGGGCATGCAAGTCCGATCCGGGCGGGCCAGTGCAAAATTAAATGCAGGCGCCGGATTGATCTCCTGTATTGCCACCTTATTACAGCTCTTGCTGATTGTTCTGGGAGTGAGCGTAGAGTGGTTCAAGTTCCTGCTGATTCCGAGTTTGGTGGGGGATCGGAATTTTATGTATTGCAGCCGGATTCTTGATTTATCGAACTCCCCAAGCGGACAACAGTACGACCATCAATGAAATACAAGAAATTGATAGCCGAATGTTCAGTATCAAAGAAGCGGTGATTATTGCGGTCAGTTTGACCTTAATCCAGGCTGGGATTTACGGCGCGAATCTTTTACTGGGAGATAGCGGCTTAATCTTAGGTACTTTTTTAGCCTCTTTATTTGAAGTGCATGCTGCTGTAGCAGGTGTAGTGATACAGGGAAATCCTCATAACCTGACTTTAATTTATGCTGTCATGATTGGACTTGCGGCACATGCGGTGTCTAAAAGTATCAATTCTTTTGTGACTGGGGGATGGAAGTTTTTTCTGTATTTTGCGCCTAGCCAAATTCTACATATGTTAGGACTTATCTTTATTCTTCTGAGTTTGAAATAAAAGGGAGCTGGTTTGCATATATTATAAAATGATCCAGTCATTTTAAGCCATTTTTAAGTTTCAGATTCTAGGCTAAAGCATCTTAAAGTCTTTGAGCCACGGATCATGCTGAAGCTGTTTTCCCATTCGTCTTTTTTTAGTCAGCGACCTAAAAAGTCGATTAGTCTTTCAGGCTTCAATATGTTGCTCGCTATTTGGCTAGGACTGATCTTAAACTTTGCTTTCTATCAGAAAATTCATGAATTTACGCCTTATGCCAATCTGAAAGCAGGTCTGTTACTGGCCGCCACGGCATTGATCATCATTGCCTTTTACAACTTGGTATTACAGTGGCTGAACTGGAAATGGAACGCCAAAATACTGGCCAGTGTCCTGATCATTCTGGGTGGTTTTAGTGCTTATTTTGTCAATAGTCTGGGGGTCGTTATTACGCCTGACCAGATCCAGAATATGCTGCAAACTGATGCCCGTGAAGTCCGTGATCTTTGGTCAATGCGACTGATCATCTGGACACTGGTCTTTGTAATATTTCCACTCGGCATCGTCTGGATGCTTCAAATTCAGCCTACATCGACTGGGCATCAGCTGGTGCATAAAAGCCTGAGCAGTGTAGTCTCACTCGGACTGATTCTAGGTTTATTGTTCTGCTTCTATGTCGACTATGCAGCCATCTTCAGAGAGCACCGTGATCTGAAGGGAATGCTTTCTCCACAAAATAGCATCGCGTCCACCTTATCCTATTATAAAAAGAAAGCACCTAAAGCGAATTTACCTTTGGTGGCTTTTGGCGAAGATGCTCATCTGTTACAGCAGGCCCAAATGCAGGAGCATCCTAAATTAATGGTGCTAGTTGTTGGAGAAACTGCACGTGCCGAGAGTTTTGCTTTAAATGGCTATGCGCGCAATACCAATCCTGAACTGAGCAAGTTAGCGGTGATTAATTTTAGTCAAGTCAGTTCCTGTGGCACAGCAACTGCCGTTTCAGTCCCGTGTATGTTTTCGGGCATGTCACGTGAAACCTATGATGAACAGCTCGCCAGCCACCGAGAAGGTTTGCTGGATATTGCCCAGCGCGCCGGATATCAGGTGACCTGGATTGATAATAACTCAGGCTGTAAAGGTGCCTGTGACCGGGTACAAAAGTATCAGATTCCGGCACAACTGAAACAGAAGTGGTGTGATGCCGGTGGTGAATGTTTTGATGAAATTCTGGTAGATAGCCTGAAAGATTATCTGGCGCATCTGGATAAAAATAACCCGAAACCGCAGTTAATTGTACTGCATCAGATGGGCAGTCATGGGCCGGCATATTTCAAGCGTTCCAAAGCGCCGTATCAGCCATTTCAGCCGACCTGTAATAGCAATGCCATTCAGGGCTGTAGTACAGAAGAATTAAAAAATAGCTATGATAATTCGATTGTATATACAGACCATGTCCTTGCTCAAATCATTGAAACTTTAAAGCAGCAGACTCAATATCAGACCGGTTTCTGGTACCTGTCTGATCATGGAGAATCCACCGGAGAGCATGGTTTATACCTGCATGGTGCTCCTTATAGCATGGCGCCCACTCAGCAAACCCATGTCCCGATGCTGATGTGGTTCTCCGATGCCTGGAAGCAGCAGAATATCCAGCAGATCAGCTGTCTCAAAGGACAGACCAACCAAGCCCGTAGTCAGGATCATCTTTTCCCCAGCTTATTAAGCTTGCTGGATATAAAAACGCAAGTGACTGAAGCTAAAAATGATATGCTTGCACAATGCTCACCATTATTAAAGAACAGAGCTTGAAATGCATAAAATACTAATTATTGAAGACGACTTTATGATTGCCGAGTCGACTGAAACATTGCTCAAGCTGCATCAGTTTGATGTGCATTGGGTCAATAATGGGATTGAGGGTTTAAAACAGTTACAGCAGCAGGTCTACGATATTGTCCTGCTCGATTTAGGCTTGCCGATGATGGATGGCATGCTGGTGCTAAAAAATATCCGGCAGAAGTTTCCGAATTTACCGGTGCTGATTATCTCCGCCCGGGATCAGTTACAAAACCGGGTAGATGGGCTGAATCAGGGAGCAGATGACTATTTAATCAAGCCTTATGAATTTGACGAGTTGCTGGCCCGTATTCATGCCTTAATACGCCGTTAGGAAAAGACTTCATCCGTACCATACGTGGGCTAGGATATCGTTTAGGATGAGCGCCATGCAGAAACGTTATTCCTTTCAAAAACGTCTGGTTATTTATATTTCACTGTTTAGCGTGGTGCTGGGCTGTGTGCTGATCTTTGCTGCATACCGGATTGCGCTCGAAGAAATTAACGAGGTACTGGATAAACAGATGCAAAGTCTGGCAGAACGTATTTCAGAAAATCATCCGCAACCCTTACAAAGTCAAATCGATCTGGCAAAACAGTACAGTGAAGAAGATTTATTTGTAGATATCTGGTCCTATACAGATACAGCCACTTCCTTGCATCTGCAGGATGTTCTGGTGGCGCCGGTCAGGAAAGCAGGTTTCTACAAGCATCAAACGCCGTATGGAACCTGGTTAACTTATATTATTCCTGCTAAGCAATTACAGATTCAGGTGAGCCAGCAGCAAAATGTCCGGCAGGAACTGGCGCTGGAGCTGGCAGCCAATATGTTTCTTCCTTATGTGCTTTTTTTACCTTTTGCATTATTCGGTTTAGGCTGGATGATCCGGAAAAATTTTCAGCCCCTTAATGATTTTAAAACTGAATTGGCCAGCCGCAAGGCACAAGACTTAAAGCCAATTGCAATGAAAGATTATCCCTTGGAGCTGGAACCGACCATTCAGGAAATGAATTATTTGTTTGGCCGCATTTCTCTGGCCCAACAGGAACAACGTCAATTTGTAGCAGATTCTGCCCATGAATTACGCACGCCACTGACAGCACTAAACTTACAGCTGCAAATTTTGCTACAGCAGTTCCCTCAAAGCGAGTCTATCCATAATTTGAGTCAAGGCATTTTGCGCATGCAGCATCTGGTCAACCAGTTATTGAGTCTGGCAAAACAGGATGTGACCGAAGGTTTAAGCGAACCTGTTCAATTGCTATCACTGAATCAAATGACAGTCACCTGTATCGAAGAACTAATTCAATTGGCGCTACAGAAAGACATTGATTTGGGCGTAGAACAGCAACAGGAACTGCAGATTCAGGGCCAGGTTTCAGCTTTGCACTCGATTATTTATAATTTAATTGATAATGCAATTAAATACAGTCCGAAGGATGGCGTGATCAATGTATCTATTTTCCAGCAAGGACGGCAGGCGGTTTTACAAATTGAAGACAGTGGGGCAGGGATAGATCCTGCTCAATTCAATCAGATCCGGCAACGCTTCTACCGGATACATAACCATGCAGAAATTGGCAGCGGTTTGGGTTTATCCATTGTAGATAAAGCCACCGAGCGCTTGGGTGGAACACTAGAATTTTCGCGAAGTACCAATCTGAGTGGCCTTTGTGTACAGGTCAAGCTTCCTTTAATCGAAGCCTAAGCGAATAAGCTTCTGGTTTTTTTGGAGTTAAGGTTGCCTGATACTAGAGAGTATAGGAGTGGTCTTTTCTATGGGTAGTTTATGGCTAAACAACGTATAGCCAATGACATTCATGCACCAGATAATCCAGCCAGTCCATAAATTATGACTCAGGAAATGTGCTCCGCGCATCATTTGTGCCCAGCCCATGGTCAACCCTAAAATTACTGCAGCGATCAGAAGAAAATAAGCACGCTTGCGGTTAGAAATGCGATAAACAAAATAACCAGCCATCAACGCAAAACCACTAGATGCATGCCCTCCAGGAAAACAGTGGCCCGCAGTAGCACTAAAATCCCACAAAATCCCGTTATGGGTAGGTATGGTCATATCCCAGGGACAGGCATGGGCCGACTGAGATTTTAAAATTCCGATCGAGGCCGTGGTCAGCACTACCATGCTAAAAAAATAGCCAAATTCCCAGCGCCGTATATGCCAGTTTTGCCATTTCAGTGATGCCAGCCAGCCCAGCAATAATGTGATATACACCAGAATCAGCAGGTCTTTCACATAGCGATGATTGAGTTCTGCCAGTGCCCATTGTTGTCGAAGGGGAAATTGACCCTGATCATCGATAAATGGATAGATGAGCTGTAAGTCCAGCACTCCTCCAATGTCAAAGAAGTTGAGAAGAATCAAAAAACTGAAGATTAAAAGTAAAGTTTGGGTCAGTAAAAACCGGGAACGGTCAGTGATCATTTTTAAGTTGTCCATTTCAGGCAGTAGCAAGAGCAGAGGTCAAATCAAATGACCAGCCAAAATGATGCCCCAGGTCAGAGCAATTAAACTGAGTGCTACAAACTGAGCCGCACTGCCCATATCCTTGGCATTTTTAGACAGTTCATGCCGTTCCATGGAAATACGGTCTACCACTGCCTCTATCGCTGAGTTAATCAGTTCAATGATCAACGCCAGTAGGCATACGGCGACCATCAGCGCTTGCTCAGCTGGACTAACCGGCATCCAAAAACTTAGAGGAATCAAAATAAGGTTGATCAGCAGAATTTGCCGGAAGGCAGCCTCATTTTGAAAGGCGGTTTTAAAACCAGCCAGGGAATAACGGGTCGCATTAAAAATACGCTGCGTTCCTGAGGTGCCTTTATAAGGTGAGCGGTAGGAAGACATAGAACAGTTTCAGTTAACAAGAGATAGGATTAACTTAAATTTTCAATCTTAAAATGTTCTTAAAAAACCGGCCGTTCTCTGGATTTTTTATACACACAGCTTTTACATTCTTTTGCACAAAATTAAGAATTTTTTAAGTTTGGACTTCTATCTTGAGTAGCAAGTTAATTTCGTGGTGTGAGCCAAATGATCAAGTTCAGTTTTGATCCTTATTTATCTAGTCAGATTCACTTTCTAAATACATATTTCAAGCAGCCTGAATATAAAAAACAAATCCATCACAATAAATTTTTAGTACAAGTACCTCCGGCGTATCCGGTAATTTCAGCACAGGATCAATCGCTACATTTGACGGTCAAAACTGTAGAACAAAGCGAGACACCTGAACGCCGTAGCCTGGAACATTTTATTCAGGAAAAATATCAGCAAGTCCATCAGGCCACTGTATCGAGCTTCTCTTCGACCCTGTTTGCCGGTTATCACGGTGCCGAGATGCAGGTGGTGAATGCAGCATTTAAATCAATTTAATGCCTTTCTGGAACAGTATCTCGATGAACCAATTGAAAATATTCTTGGCAAGCTCAGCCAGACCACGGTCAGCCGAGACAAAGTAGTAGAAATTGGCAATCTGGCAGCACTAGATATGGACAAAGCCAAACTGATGGTGGCCTTTCTGGTTTTTCATCTCTCGCAGCAACACATCGAATGGGCAGTATGTACCGGAACAACTGCAGTACGTTATGTGTTGCAACAGATGGGATTACGTTTTCATGTGCTTGAAAAGGCTGATCCGCAAGTCCTAGGAGATGCACAGCACCTGTGGGGCAGCTATTACCAGCAGAAACCTTATGTGCTGGCGATTGATGTGGCAGAGGCCTTACAAGTCGCTCGTCAACTTTATCAATTTAGTCATTAAAGCATTTTGCTTGATTACCGAGGCACAGAATTTAAATGATGACTGCTTTATTTGAACGTATCAGCCTACAAGCACACCAGTATCCGCAGCGAGAAGCTGTGGTTACCGCACAGGCAACACTGAGCTATGCGGAACTACAACGGCGGATAGAATTATTGAGTGCCAGTTTCATGCAGCTTAATCTGCGACGTCTGACCTTATGGGGCGTGAACAGCATCGACTGGATTGTGGTCGATCTTGCCGCACAAAAAGCCGGCATGACCGTGATTCCGGTGCCTCTGTTTTTTACTGCAGCGCAGGTACGGCATCTGCTTTCCGACAGCCGAACCGAGCTGCTCTGTATTCTGGATGAATCTTTCTCTGCACCAGAATGGCTGTTAAATCTAGCTAAAGACATGAGTAGAGATGAGATTTCCATTTAATTCAATTTTCTTCTAAAAATTTCAAAATTCACTTTTATGGACAAGGAAGATATGAACTTATGGTTAAGTGTATCTTATTTAACATAATATACATTATACGAAATACTATTGTTAGAACCCATTTAAAGTGTCTATATTCTCACCAATAAAAATGTCTGGTTTATGATGGTTTTTATCACCATGGACTGGATATAAAATATAGATGCTGATCACTATGTCTGATAAAGAAATTCAACGTCTTGCAGTTCTGCAAGACGTTAGAGATCATCGTATTACCCAGGTCCGTGCTGCTGAAATCCTGAATCTTTCCACCCGTCAAATTACCCGGTTATTGCAGAAGCTCAATCAAGATGGTGTCTCAGGTATGGCACATGCCAGTCGTGGTCAACCGGGTCATCGTCGCCATGACGTCCTGTTAAAATCAGAATGTCTTTCCATTATTTCTGAACATTTACTTGGCTTTGGTCCTACATTGGCTCATGAGAAGCTCAGCAGCATGTTTGGCCTGCATATCCCGGTAGAAACGGTTCGTCGCTGGATGACTGCAAATGACCTCTGGATTCCTCGATCCAAGCGCCTGAAACGTCCGTATCAGCCTAGATATAACCGTGATTGCTTCGGTGAGCTGATCCAGATCGATGGCTCATATCATGACTGGTTTGAAGGTCGAGCTTCCAAATGCTGCTTGCTAGTTTATATCGATGACGCCACTGGAAAGCTGTTGCATCTGCGCTTTTGTGAGGCTGAAACGACCTTTGATTATATGCTTTCAACCCGAGCCTACATTGAGCAATACGGCAAGCCTTTAGCGTTTTATAGCGATAAACACTCGGTATTCCGAGTGAATCAGAAATCGAGCCAAGATAGCCAGATCACGCAATTTGGGCGGATTCTGAATGAGTTAAATATTGATATTATCTTCGCCAACTCACCCCAGGCCAAAGGCCGTGTGGAACGTGCCAATAGAACACTCCAGGATCGCCTGATCAAGGAAATGCGCCTAGAAGGTATCTGTTCAATTGCCGAGGCAAATGCCTGGCTGCCCTGCTTTATTGAGCATTTCAATCAGAAGTTTGCCAAGTGTGCGCGAGACTCAAAGAATTTACATCGGCCATTAACCGAATCTCATCTTGAACTGGATGATATTTTTACCTGGCAGGAACTGCGTAAGGTCACCAAGAATCTGACCCTGACCTATGACAAATGTATTTATCTGCTTGAACCGACAGAGCTGAATCATAAGCTTGTTGGGCAATATATTTCATTTCTGGAGTACCCGGATGGGACTGTGGCCCTCATGCACGAGGGACGAAAGCTCAACTACAGCATTTTCAATAAATTAGCTGGGCTACAGCAGAATGAGATCGTTGAGAATAAACGGTTAGGTACAGTTCTGGCACATATTCAGCAACAGCATGAAGAGTTGGAAAAACAGAATAAACGTTCCCGTCTCAAGAAAAGTATGCCGAGTTGTAAAGCTCAGAAAGCTGTTATTGAACAAAGAAAGTTAAATCCTGTGCTTGACTCTTGTGGTTAAAAACAGGACATTTTAAATGGTTTATCGCATAGACATTTTAATTGGTGAATAACACAACCTAACGCCAATCTCAACTTAAAATAAGATTTTCGAATTGAATTGGTGAATGACCAAGCTTTTTATTTAGCACCACACAAATTGTATGCGACAGAATTTTACGAGTTATGCGGTGGGTTAAATGCCATAGATCTTTTGCCCTCACTTTCTGAATGTGAAAGCGATCTGTTAATTGACCAATCACTGTTTCAATCTTTCTTCTGGCTTTCATCAGTATTTGCAGTGTCTCTTTAGGTCTGAAATCTATCATGTTTTTTCTAAAGGGTGTTTGTAAATCAATACCCTGATATTCATAATATCGTTTCAATTCTGGTCTTAAATAGCCCTTATCTGCTCCCAGTAAACCGTAAATATCATTCGTAATTTCAGGTGCAACATCTCGCTCATCACAATGAGCAGGTGCAAAGGTATAACCCGAAATCATGCCTGAAAGATTAATGACGATATGAGCTTTGAAACCATAATATTTTTCTTGTTTTGCAGCACAATAACTAAAACCTGCGTATTCTTTAAAGTTTTTATGCTTTCTAGCTCTGGTATAACTACAGACAGGGAGTGGGAAGCCATCAATAAAGTGAATGTTATCTGAACCATAACGCTGAATGAGCTGTGCCATAATGGATTGACTGACATGCCACAGGTTTGCACAATGTTTACAGAAATTGGGATAAGATCCTAATTTTGGAAACCATTCTAACCAATTGTTTTTGAAATACATCCAAATATTTTTGTCTGTATCTAAACCAAGAAATTCACCTACTATTTGCATAGTGATGATTTCTGCATCAGTAACAGCAGGCGGAAAACCACGAGTTCTCAGGGGCTGAGTAACAACAATGGGATAAAGTTCTTCTATGATTACATAGACAAAAATGATAAATTCTTCAATGGACATAACTTTGCTTTAATTTCTTGGTGGAAACTAAAATAGGGTTATGTCCTTTTTATTTCAATCACTTAAAAAGTTGAGATTGGGGTACAACCTAATATGTTCATATAACTGCATTCACCATATACTTATAGCTGCTGCTCAAGCAACTTAAACGTTAAAGCACTTCAAATTCAATCCGACGATTTCTCTTGCGACCATCAGCTGTTGCATTATCCGCTACAGGTTTACTTGAACCTGAGCCTTTAGTACTCAGTAAATGTGTTGGAACATTTTTTGCGATTAAATAAGATTTCACTGCTTCTGCACGTTGCTGACTCAACATGAGATTTTTATTAATATCGCCTGAACTATCCGTATGTCCAATAATCCGTATTTTTTTGCCGCTAACCTTATTTAAGGCACTGACCATTTCATCCAGAATTTGTATACCTGAGGTTGCTAATACTGCACTGCCAGATTCAAATTCAATAATCCGGTTCTTTAATGCAGCATCAATAATCCGCTGTTCGGCCTGATTGACTGAAAGCTGTGCATTTAAACGATAATTTTCAGGTATTAAACCCTTAAATTTTTCTGTAGTATCCTGAATTTCATAAAAATTTGATACTTTACCCGTTAGCTTAATATCAGAACCTTTAACCGTTAACGTTCCCTGTTTAACTTTTTTAAGGTCTTTATTAATCACATCACTGACTATATTCGACCAATCCGTTGATGCCACTACTTGACGAATCTGAATGCGATCTATCACATTTTCCTGACCATAATTTGAATGCAATTTCGCCAAAATAGCTTGCTTACTATTGTTATTCGGTACATTACCTTCAGCAATTACAGGTTGTGCATGCACATTAAAACCAATTAAAAAACAGGATAAAATAATGATTTTATTTAACTTTAAGTATTTATTTTTTATTTTCATTTTATGCTTCTATAAATGTTTATTTAATTAATTTAATGCCTTGAGTCAGGCTCATCTGATTTTCAGTTAAAGACTATTCTAGTGCCGCCAACCTTGAATTATTTTCTACATTAAAATTAGTTGTTTTTAATTCATATCAATTCACCCACGTGATCCATTTACAATATAATTGATTGATCAATGTCATGGCGCTGAAGTTCCTATGTTTGCAGCAGCCGTGGTAGTTGTCTGAACAGTTTTTCCTGATATCGTCTTATTCTGAGCTGCGACCACTCTTACTGCTTTATTCGAAACCACCTGATCCACCAACTGCAAATTACTATAACTTGGATTACTTCCGATAGAACTTGTATTATTCCCACTCACCAACCGAAAATTGGTCTTCACAAATAGTTCAGGATTCTCTTTACTGCGCCAGACCATTTCAAAAATATTGCCTTTTTGTGTACGCTGAGCACTATCAATCAAACGATTGATTCCATATTCCCCAGGCTCATCAAAAATGGTATGGGTCTTCCCTTCCAAATCAATCACCGTGATCCGTGCGCCTGGAATTGCGCCGGAATTTGGCCAGATAAAATTCACCCATTGTTGAATTCCGTTTTCAAATAGCATTCTTTGTCCATCAATATCAATGGTATAAGCCAATAAATGAGCCTGTTCCAGTGGGTAAAACTGGAAATTAGATTGATTGGGTCTCACTGCCTGACGACTGGTATTATTTAACTCACCAGTTGCCATACCATTCACAGGCGCGACATAATTTTGAAAGTTTGCAACAAACACAGGATTTAGATTAAGCCCTAAATCTTGCCAGGTTTTCGAGCTTAAGCTATAGCCACGACGGATCACTAAGGGATCAAGATGCTCTTTGACAAAACGGGAAATACTGCCATTTTCACCAAAAATCTGATTAATTTCTTGAGAGGTTGCCTGTAAGCTACCTTGACTGCTAAACGGATATTTTTGCGATAAATTTGCATTAAATGGT
This sequence comes from Acinetobacter sp. CIP 64.7, assembly GCF_000369745.1. GTDB lineage: Bacteria > Pseudomonadota > Gammaproteobacteria > Pseudomonadales > Moraxellaceae > Acinetobacter > Acinetobacter fasciculus. The sequence goes on from NZ_KB850179.1 coordinate 457,411, forward strand.
TGATAGGCCTGTATTAGCCAGAGTTCGTTCATTTCAGCTTGTGCCGGAAGCATCAGACTTTCAAAGGAACGTGTGAGAGGAACACTAAACAACTTCTTAATCAGCTGTTGATCCAGCTCATGGGTTCCTACCGACATTTTCTCATCCACAAACTTTTGAGTGATATTAAAGATAGAATTCTGCTCATCAACGGTCTGCTTAAGGAGCATCATGCTCGCCGGACCAATATCTCCAGAACTTTTTAGATCATTAAAGCGACTCCGTATCTTGGCCAGAGATTGCATATACTCATCCAGCAGCGACCGGTTCTGCAAATCATCTCGTGTACGTACAATCTGGTAGAAGATCTGAAAGTCTTTGGCAATCATCCCCTGAGAGAAAGTCGATGCAGAATTCTGTGCCAACTTGCCATCATGACGTTGCAATATCTTGCGTTTAAACCAGGCAATAAAACCTTTTTGTGGAACCGCCAACTCAGCTTGTACCATTGGATTATCCCAGCTGGTTTCTTGCGCTACCCGTTGTATGACTTTACGAATCGGTGAGTTTTCTGGTTCGCTAAGAATATCTATCTGATATGTTTGCTGATTAAAGTCACCGGCCTTGGCATAATAAATGGCACCCAAGAATTTACGCCATTCGCTGATATATTCTTTTTTATACATTTCAGTCAGCTGGCGTCGAATTTGTTCAGGACTGCCACTAAAACTCAAATCATCAGACTGTGATGTATTAAGTACCCAATCTTTACTTTCAGTTGGGCTTTGCGCCGCGGTTTCTATGGCAGGTTGTACATATTCGTTCCAGGCTTGATAGCTATAAAAACCGGGTAAGGCATAACTTCCCAACATGGTTGTCTGAGCATTCTCGGTTTAAAGAAAACAGCTGAAATGGCGCATCAACTCATTCATGAAGGACAATTACAGACTCAAACATTTCAGCCTTGAGTGCGAAATCGTAAATTAATTTAGAAAAGTCTGCATATGTTTAATGACTTCATCTGGTTTTTCACCATGCAGCCAATGTCCTGTATTTTCAATGCATTCAATTTTCGCCTGAGAAAATTGTTCATTGATTGCCGCAAAATGTTCAGGTTTTGAGATATAAAAAGAATTACCGCCACGAAGAAATAAAGCTGGCAGATTAATTTTTTCGACCTTTTCCCAATCCATAATATCTGGATAATGATCAAATAAAGCCTGAACATTAAAGAGCCACTGCCCTTTATTAAAGGATTTTAATAAAAACTGAATTACCATTTCTTCATCAATGTATTCACGCATAATTTTTGCTGCCTCAAGTCGTGAAGCAACATTTGCTTGCTGCACCGCAAATAAAGCTTTAAAAATCTCAGTATGATGACTCTCATGATATTGGATTGGTGTAATATCCAGGACGACCAACCTTTCAGTTTGTACACGGGCTAAATCAGCCAATTTCATGGCAATTTTCCCACCCATGGAATGCCCTACTACTACGAACTTTTGAATATTTAAACTGGATAAAGTTTCTAGGACATCTTCAGCCATAAGCTGATAATTTAAGTCTGAACTATGAGCAGAAAGACCATGATTGCATACATCAAGTTGGATCACGGTTCTTTGCTCAGAAAAATATCGAGCTAGTACGCCTAAATTACTTAAACTACCGAATAAACCATGAATGAAGACCATTGGAGATAGTACTGACGTTTCGTGGTGTTGAAGTTGATAATTTAGGATCATTTGAGAATTCCATGATTTCTTTGTTTAAGTGTTTATAGTGGGTTTATATTTGGAATTAATCAATTGCGAAATTTTTAAATATAAAATCCTGCTTAGGCTATTTTATGGGGATATATTTTGCTTAGGCTAAATAATTCATAAACGAATCATAAGTATTTAAAATTACGATTTTAGATCTGGATGGATATTTGGCTATCTATAAATATGAAAGAAGATGGGCAGAGTAAAACTTGAAGTGCGACATAAACCACCTAATTAATTTAAAGGGTTTATGGAGTATATAAAATTGTCATACCATCATCTTAACTTTGAAGATCGTACTGCATTAATGCTTGAGTCAAGAAAAGAAGGCTTTTCAGCCAGAAAATTTGCTGAACTCATTAAAAGACATCCTAGTACGATCTATCGTGAGCTTAAAAGAAATAGCATCAATGACGTTTATCAAGCTCAATATGCTTCTGATAACACCTTCGCTAGACGTAGACGTGGTCACAGAAAACTCAAAATCGATTCAATCCTCTGGAAATTTATTGTTGAAGCGATCCGTTGTTTATGGTCTCCTCAGCAAATAGCAAAGCGTTTAAAGACATTTCCTGATTTGGATCAAACAATGAATGTAAGCCATACAACGATTTATTCAACGATACGAGCATTACCAAAGGGTGAGTTGAAAAAAGACTTATTATCCTGTCTGCGTCATGAAAATAAAAAGCGAAAAGCTAACGGTGAACCTAAAAAAGATTCTATATTACAGGATATTAAAACTATTCATGAGCGCCCAGCCGAAGTTCAAGAAAGAAAAATACCGGGTCATTGGGAAGCTGATTTAATTAAAGGTAAAGACAATAAAAGTTCGATAGCAACACTTATTGAACGAAATACACGGCTCTGTATCTTGGCAACATTACCTGATGCAAAGGCAGAATCAGTGCGCAAGGCTTTAACTGAAGCTCTGAAATATTTACCTGCAGAACTGCGTAAAACGTTGACCTATGACCGTGGACGCGAGATGGCAGAACATAAAATACTTGAAGAAGATTTAGGCATAGATGTATATTTCTGTGACCCACATTCACCCTGGCAAAAAGGCACATGCGAAAATATGAATGGTTTAATTAGGCAATATTTACCTAAAGGGATTGATTTAAATCAGGCAGATCAGCATTATTTAAATCAAGTTGCCATGTCACTGAATACTCGTCCTAGAAAAGCGTTAGATTGGCTTACACCATTAGAGAAATTTGCTCAGCTTGTTGATTATCATAAGACTTTTCAAACTGTCGCACCTCATGTTTGAATTCGCCATGGTTGAGTTGTGGTGCAGACTAAATAAAATTAATGAAAATCTAAAACTGGGATTTAATAACATGTAAACCACTTTTAGGTCAGAGTGTTTCTTAAACTAACTCGCTGTTATTACCCAAATAGACTGAGGTAATTTTGAAAATATTGTTTTTAATTATTTATTGCTTATTATTTATCAAAAAATGACTATTCATAAGTAGCTTATTAATCCACTTGATTCTGTTTAGAATAATACGTCTTAAGTCCAAATGAGTTACAGGTAGTAAACATCAACATTATAAATTTCCCCTCTCTCCCTTTCTTGATAAAGTTGTTAAAATTATGTATTGCTTAGGCTATTTTAGTATCTTAATATGCTTAAATTAGTAGCTTATATAAGCGTGCAATCACGCTATCCTACTTAAATTGTTCTGTTCAAGAAATACACCGCATAAATAAGACATTTTTTAGAAATTACAAAACCACGATTATTCATTTATTCTTATCAATAGATTGAATACAGTGGATATATCCCCGAGGTATGAGGTATTCACATTAAAATAAATTTTAATTAACTTAACAAACTCTTTATCAAATGATATTCGGGAGATGGTCTTTCAGGTTTTAATATCTATAAAATTTGATTGTGAAATAGACTTAGATACTTTATTTTTATTCCACTGCGAAAAACTTTCAAGATAAAAAAGTAGTTTATAACTTATTCTACTTCCCTATTTTTACAAAATACGCTCGCCGTCATTCCAGATTTAGTCAAACTTTGATCCTGCCGCTCAAGAAAATTTCTGGCAATCATAGACATCGTAGGTGCCATATTCAGACTGCTGTTTTCTTCGGACACCTTTTGAATATCCTGATAGGCTTTCAGTCGCTTGCAGAAAGCCTGGCGTTGAGTTTGGGCATCTGCCTTTTGATCATCTTCATCTAAAATATGTTTGGTTTCATTCACGATTTTAGTCTGTGTTGAAATAAACTCATCATAGGCACTTTGTGAAAGCGGCTGTGCGAAGACTACGCTACTCAGTCCTAATAATAATCCAGCACAAATGAAAGATGATTTTTTTAGCATTTAAATTTCTTCTTTCCAGACATCTTCATAATCATCGGCATCGATCATGAAACGAAAACCTGTTTCCAGAGCCAGATACGATAAAACTTCTGGTGCAATGTCCTGTAATTCACGTACTGTCATGGTTTCAAAAGTTTCTTCACTTGAAGGTTCTCCACCATAAATATACCAGCTAATATTTTCAGCCGTTTCAGGCTTTTTACGGATGCCGACAATTGGATCCTGTTTCAAGGTATGTACGGCCACGGCAACCACATCATCACCACTCACTTCAACATAAGCCGAACCTACTTCTTCACAGAGCAGTTTTTGTTCCGCGATCAGTTCTTGTAAAGGTGACAGGTTTTGCGTGTTTTTCGACATTCGGTCTTACTCATCATTCATTAGCGCGCTATTTTAACTTAATTTTAATGAAGCTGATTGGGATTTCGTCGAGATCTAAAAAATATCTGCCCTTAAACCGTGTTAAGCGCAGATATGGATCTCAGCTTATTGGAAGACTTTAAAGCGCTCTTCATCCGCCAGATAATCTTTGGCACGTGGCTCGCCTTCTATCGAACCAAAGACCAACTGTGCACGCAACTTCCAGTTCGATGGAATGTCCCATTCCGCATGTACCTGTTCATCCACGATCGGATTGTAGTGCTGCAATGATGCACCCAGACCTTCTGTATGCAATGCTGTCCACGTTGCAAATTGCGCGATCGCAGTCGAATGCTCTGCCCAGATTGGAAAGTTATCAGCATAAGATGGGAATTGTTCCTGTAAGCCTTCTATAACTGTTTGATCTTCAAAAAATAAAACAGTGCCTAGCCCTGCCGCAAAACTTGCCATTTTTGCTGTGGTTCTTGCAGCGCTTTCTTCATCTTTGGCATAGCTTTTTAATTTATCTGCGACGAAGCCCCAGAACTTTTCATGTTCCGAATTGAATAAAATGACGGCGCGTGAAGACTGAGAATTGAAAGAAGATGGGCTCTGCTTAATTGCAGTCTGAATCAAATCAGTTAGATGTTCAGGAGATTGTTCAACATTCTTGGCAATGGCATAAATAGTACGGCGTTTAGTAATTAAATCTAAAAACTGATTCGACATTTTTGAAAATCCTGGGATATATCTTCGGGAAAATTTGAACCTTCAGTTATTTTTATGAAGGATAGCTAATCAATGGAGCTTTTGCTTTAACGTGAGATAAAGCCTATATACCTTAAAAAATAATGGACTCAATTACTAGGCTATTTAATTGATATTTTTATATATTTTTTAGCTAAAAATGATCATTTTCATCTATTTTTTGAACAATCGTTAAAACTACTGCCCTATGCGAGTGCCTGACGCTAAACAATGGTTCAACATGCGCTATTATTGATCAAAATTTTAAGAATAAAGACCTTCAATCACCAAATTTAATCTTGCTTAGGCTATTCTAAGAGAGAGCACATCATGAAATAAATCTCATCTTGCAGATAAAAATTAATCCCCCGAAATTGGAGGATTAATTTTATAATTAAAAGCTAAAAAACCGATTTAAAACTTCGCGTTCAGCACCTGAGCAGATACTTTAGTCTTCCAGAGCTCACGTAAAATCGGTAAATAGAATTTCTCACCGAGTTCCACCAGTTCTGCATCAATCAGAGCATGCATCTCATGCATAAACAAATAATCCAGTTCAACTGTGGTTAGCTTAGTCTGCTGTTTTTGATAGTCTTTGCGTTTCTGTTGGGCTTGTTTAACCAGACGATCCGCAAATGCTTTATGTTTAAACTGGGTAATTGCTTTTAAACGCAGTTCGATAATACCCCATCCTGTTAAAAACATCTGGAAGGTCTCAAAATCATCGCTGGTCGATTCCCAAGACATTTCTTCCAGATTTTCATTATCCGGAAGCACAGGTAAAAGAAGTTCCATCACACTTGGGAAAATCTTTTTAAAATTCAGAATAAATTTAACAGGATGCTCACTTGGATAATCCTTGAATTGCACCTTTCTTTGAACATCTGTTAAATAAATATCAAGCATAAAACAATCATCAGTGGTTAATCTCATCTAGCACTATTGTACGCAACTCTGCCTGAGATAAAAACCACTGCTGACTATTCCATGATAAAAAGGCGTAAAGATTGAAAATAAAAGTGCTCCGGCCCTTATTTAGCATTCGGTGAGACCATCTGTTCAGGACGCACCACTTCATCAAACTGTTCAGCGGTGACTAAACCCAGTTCAACAGCCACCTGTTTTAAGGTTTTTCCTTCCTTATAAGCTGTTTTGGCAACCTTGGCTGCATTCTCATAACCAATGACCGGATTCAATGCCGTGACCAGCATTAAAGAATCATGCAGGAAATGTTCAATTTTCTCATGATTCGGCTCAATGCCTACGGCGCAATGATCATTAAAACTGTTACACGCATCGCCTAAAAGCTGGATGGATTGCAACAGATTATAGGCAATGACCGGCATAAATACATTCAGTTCAAAGTTACCTGATGCACCTGCCACGTTAATGGTGGTGTCATTTCCGAGAACTTGCGCGACCACCATCGTCATCGCTTCACTTTGCGTCGGGTTCACCTTACCCGGCATGATGCTAGAACCCGGTTCATTTTCAGGAATACGCAATTCACCAAAACCACAACGTGGCCCGCTGGCTAGCCAGCGAATATCATTGGCAATCTTATTCAGGCTCACTGCTAAAGTCTTTAATGCACCAGAAGCAAATACCGCAGCATCACGGCCTGCCAAAGCCTCAAACTTGTTTGGCGCAGTTACAAATGGCAAGCCAGTTAATTGTCCCAGGGTTTTAGCAGACTGAACGGCATAATCAGGATGGGCATTCAGACCGGTACCAACCGCTGTACCGCCTAATGGTAATTCATATAGTCCGACCAATGCCTGTTCTAGACGAAGAAGCCCATGATCCAGCTGAGAGACATAACCGCTGAATTCCTGCCCCAAGGTTAAAGGCGTAGCATCTTGTAGATGTGTCCGGCCAATTTTTACAATATCGGCAAAATCCTGAGATTTGGCATATAAAGTATCGCGTAAACGTGTGACAGCCGGAATTAAAAGTTCATTAATCTGCAAGCTCGCAGCCACATGAATCGCAGTTGGAAATGAATCATTGGTAGATTGGGCACGATTGACATGATCATTTGGATGAACCGGTTTTTGTGCCCCTAAATGATTGCCCAATTTCTGGTTGGCAATATTGGCAATCACCTCATTACAGTTCATATTGCTTTGTGTACCTGAACCAGTTTGCCAGACTACCAGTGGAAATTGACTGTCCCATTTCCCGCTGATGACTTCATCTGCCGCATCCACGATATAGCGTGACAGTTCTTGGGGAATCTGGTTTAGCTCGGCATTGGTCAAGGCAGCCGCTTTTTTGACGAGTCCCATGGCACGAATCATTGGCCGTGGCAACCGCTCATTGCCAATTTTGAAATTTTGCAAGCTACGCTGAGTCTGAGCGCCCCATAAAGCCTCACTCGGTACAGCCACCTCTCCCATCGTGTCATGTTCAATACGTGTTTGCATGTTCAACCTCAATTCTTCTTGCCTGTTACTGATTTTAGGAATTTCTATATCAATGATTTAATCTATTTATTTAAAGTAATCGATTACAATAATAATGTAAATGATAATTATTATCAAATATAAGCTAAATACTCTTACTTACTGTCCTCTGAGCATATTCTGATAAAACAACCATTCATCCTCAAGCATCTTTCTGAGTGATCGCTGAGGTTGCCAATGTAGAATATTTCGCGCCTTTTCAATGTTCGCCCCCAATTGATCCATTTCCGCATGGGGATATGGTAAAGCATCCATGGTTTTGATTGCAGATTGAGTCACTTCAGCCAGTTGATCTAGCAAATCCTGTATGGAAATCAATTCACCAGCAATATTAAAGGCTTCACATTTTAATTCCTGCTGTTGTGACAGCCATTGCAAGGACTTGATCACGGCATCACAACAGTCTGCGACATGCAGAAAACTGCGTTCTACTGTGCCATCCGCAGTATGGGCCTGACGGCGTAATTCCAGATATTCACGTTGCTGTGCAGCGACCTGCATCGCCAAAGGCAAAATATTTTTTGGCAAAGGTGGCACTGCTTCCCCCAGTACACCGTGTTCAAAGGCACCTGCGATATTGGAAAGACGTAGGATTGCAATCCGCCATTCATTGTCAGTTTTGGCAGTATCGCGGATAATTTCCTCAACCATCTGTTGCGATTTGATATAGGGATTCGGATAGGTATAGTTAAAAGGCAGATCTTCGCTTAAATCTGTGCCAGATTGTCCATATACCGCCAAACTGGATAAATGTACCAGATGACGCACTCCGGTACGTTGCATGGCACGCATGAGACTCATAATACAGCTGACATTATCATTATAATATTCAAGTGGTTTTAATACTGATTCTTCCAGTGACTTAAAACTTGCGGTATGTACCACAGCCTGAATCGAATGCTGCTCAAAGACTTTGTTCAATGCTGGGGTATTGCGAATATCAATCTTGATAAAAGGTACGTACATGCCGGAGATAAATTCAAGACGCTCCAGAGTCTGTAAGTTGGCATTGGCCAAATTATCGACCACAATGACCTCTAGTCCTTGTGCTAACAGACTTAAAGCAATATGTGAGCCTAAAAAGCCTAATCCACCCGTCACTAAAATCATTTATACTACCTACTTTCTGATGAAGCCAAGATCAATCTGTTGCTATTGATCAAGCCTGTAGTGAATTTCGATGAGCACCTTAATTCTTGTTACCTCCGCACCGACTTCCATTTATGCCTGGCATGCCCTGGGTTTGGCTCAGGCCTTGCAAGATAAACAGGAAGCATTCCGTGTATTCTTCTATCAGGACGGCGTATCGGTCGCAAATGCACTGCAATGGATACCCGACGATCAACGTCATCTTACACATGCATGGCAAGCGCTACAGATTCGCCTCCCGGTCTGTGTAAGTGCAGCATTGGCACGTGGAATTACAGATCTGGACAATGCTCGACGTCACAATATTCAGCAGCATAATCTGGCAGATGCCTTTGAATTGGTCGGTTTAGGTGAACTTGCCGATGCTGTTCAGTCCTCACAACGTCTCATTCAATTCTAGATGTTTCATTTTTTAGAATGTGTTGCTTTTCCAAGGAATCTTGTGTGAAATCTGTACTTGTTATATTAACCCAAGCCAATCTGACCAGTCTGCAGGTGCATGAAAGCCTATCGGCTACGATGGTCCTGGCAACTTTTGGCGCAGAAGTTAAAGTCCTGCTACAAAGTGCTGCCCTCAGTTTGCTGCATTCAGACCTGCAATTTGACCAGGTGCATCATGCATTCAAACTGGCATCAAATATGGTCGACAGTTTCGAGTTTTATGATCTCACTCCGATTCTGATTGAGAAAAAAAACCAGCATTCCTCATTTGTGGCACAGAGCGAACAAGAAATCGAATTTATTGAGCTTAATTCTGAATTTATTCAAAGCTTTGATCATGTGATGTATTGGTAAGGAACAAGGATATAAAAATGTCAAATCACACACTTTATCTGATCCAATCCAGCTATTCGGCAACAGCGCAGATCCTAGAGCAACTGGCTCAAACTTATACAATGGGTGATCAGGTCGTGCTGATGGGTGAAGCGGTTTTGCTGCTAGAGCATTCATTTCTTCAAAGCTTGCCGAAAATTCACATACTGAAAAATGATGCGGAGTTATTAGTACAGCCTTTGCCTGATCAGATAAAGCTTTTGAATTATGCGGATTTTGCAGATCTTTGCCTCGAGTTTAATCGCTGCATTTCAATGAAATAATAAATGAGTTAGATATGAATTTAGAATTGGATCAAGATGGCCATCTGGTTGACTATACCATCTGGAATGAAGAAGTCGCTCAAGTGCTGGCCGATAGTCTGGAACTGAGCTTAACTCCTTGGCATTTTGAAATTCTGCAAGCGGTACGTCAGTTCTATCAGCAGTTTGGTCATTCACCAGCAACACGACCACTGATTAAATTTTTAATGAAAACTGTCAGTGCCGATATCAATAATGCCATGCTTCAAGAAAAGTTTAATACTGGTCTGGTGGCCCGTCACTTAAGCCGTTTGGCTGGTGTACCCAAGCCTGCGAACTGTTTATAAAGATACTTAGCTTTTTAAAGTATGTATTTAAAGGCCCAAATCATATTTTGGGCTTTTTTATGAGAGCAATTTTTAGGCTTAGAATAATGAAAGATGCATCTGGATCTAATTTTTCAAATTCGAGTTTGTTCTAATACTCGCAATGCCCGATGCAATTCATGATCCATTTCAGGCAGAACCTTAATCAGAAAATCAATTTGTGCTTTCGCTTCGGCCTTGCTCACCAGTTGGGCCTCTACCAGTTTTTGCTGCTGAGTGATCAACAAACTGACTTGGTGAGGATCTGGTCGTTGTCCCTCACTTAAAGCGTTAATGATCTGAGTAAAGTCCAGATATAACTGTTCTTGTTGCTTTGATAATTCGCTTTGCTTTGCAACCGTATCATTCTGTTCCTTATTCGTAGTTTGACTATTCTCAGGAGAGTTAACAGATATATAGCTTGCCGATTTTTCAGCTGGCAGGACCGGATCAGAATGGGTCTGATCAGTAAAATTCGTCCGATAGATTTCTTGTCGTACCTGATAGCCAATACCGACTAAAGTCCCAAACAATAGCAATCCGAGTATTACATAGAACAGAATTGTTTTATCATTCATTTTTATGTCCTCAGCTAAAGAAAGACAGCCTTTATCAAAAAGCTGTCTTTTTCGCTCATCGACGATTGACTACGGCGTTGACCAGTCTGCTGGTGCATATCCAATCCGGACGCGTTGTGGATGATTTCCTACCGGCACACTCAGCACTTTATTGCCTGTGGCAAAATCAATCACTGTGACTACATCTGTTTCACTTTCTGAAATTACACAGCTACGACCATCCGGGCTTCGCGTTGCCCAATAAGGTTTACCTGCAGAAATCAGTTTCCCGGCTGTCAGTGTTTTGCGATCTACAATCGTAGCGTAGTTATCCATCGTACCGGCGACACAGAGCTTTTCACCATCCGCACTGATTGATAGGCCATGATGGCGTGAATCATTCACCCATTTGGTTCGGTCTTTCGGGATACTGTCACTGCCAGGGAGCTGTCCGATCCGGCTAATCTTGTTCTGATTCAGATCGTACTCAATCAGCCCATTAAAAAATGAAACCTGGGCATACAGTTTGGTTTCATCCTTACTAAATACAATTGGTCGTACTGAGTTGGATAAATCTTTACGACCAAATGCATCCAGTGCAGGTCTGAAGTCAATTTTTCTTAGCACCTGATGCGTGTTGGCATCTGCGATAGTGATAAAACGCTTACCTTTAGTAAAGTCTTGCCACTGTGCATCCATCGAGGTTTCAACATTGCCGATGGCAGAGTTCAGGATCTTGTTGCCGCCATCGAAGTAAATGTTTTCATGCGGTTTATCGCCAGTGCTGAAACGGCCCAACTCTTTACCGGTATGGATATCCAGTACATGCACCACATTCCCTGAAGATGCAGAAACAGCAACCCGTTGTCCATCTGGTGATACCGCCATATGGTCGGCACGGAAACCTTCGACTGACGTCCGCCAGTTAATCTTGCCGGTTTTGATATTAATTGATACCACATCGGCGAAACTTGGGCGTGATGCAACGACTGACTGTCCATCTGGTGTCGAGTACATATCATCCACCAGCTGGTCATTGCCTTCACCGGCTGTAGCCTGAATGTAAGTATAAGCAATCAGTTTGATTGGATTCAGGTGAATTTCTTTAAGGCGCTCTTTCCGGTCAGGAATCATGTTAATGACGCCAATTTTGCCAAAATCACCCGATGGACGAATCACGGTTACCGTGCCATCCCAGTTATTTCCGACAAAGAAAACCTGCTGTGAATTGGCAGGTGCAGCTGAAGGTGCAGAAGCGGCCTGTACACTCGGCAACGCAGATAGAATCACCATCGCAGATAATGTCAGACAGAACCGTGGCCATTTTTTATTTTGAATTTGCATCCATTATGCTCCGCATAATAATTTATATTTTTGTTTTCATTCCTTGTTGTGTACACAGTCCGGCTGTGTTTTAACTTATCTAATATACAAACGTATAAAATGATTTACTGTTATTTCCGACCAAAAAAATATGCAGCTATTTTAAATCTATCACTTCAGGTTCTATAAATTTAGGTGATCATCGTGCTTCGATCTTATGTATCCAGCACATCGACAAACTGTGCATTGAGCACTTTGGCAAGATCAGCCGGCTTTAATCCAATATCCAAGCCTCTTTTACCGCCACTGACATAGATCTTATCCAACTGTTCTGCGGTGGCATCAATCACCGTTTTTAATCGTTTCTTTTGACCAATGGGACTGATTCCGCCAACCAGATAGCCGGTCAAGCGTTCTGCATGTTTAGGATCTGCCATCTGGAGTTTTTTGCATCCTACGGCCTGGGCTACTTTTTTCAGATTGAGTTGATGATGTACCGGCAATATAGCAACAAAATACTGTTTATCATCCGTGACTAATAAAGTTTTAAAGACTTCTTCCACCGAAAGCCCTAATTTTTCAGCAGCTTCTAGCCCGAAACTTTTGGCATTGGCATCATGTTCATATTCATGAATGCTGTATTCGATTTTATTGGCTTTTAATAGTTTGCATGCAGGGGTCATAGAAAGTCTTGTTTGAGATGGATCGCATGATTATATAAAGATTAGCTCAAGAAGTTAATTTAGATGAGGCAACTATAGAGCAAATTTTACTTTAAGCTCGTATTCCGCTTCAATCAGGCCTATTTAGTTCAATCATTACGCTCTTCAATACTTTTAAACTTTTCTTGAAAAGATGATGGTGCGCAAAATTGCAACAAATGTATGCGTTTTTGCCACTATCTAAGCGTTAGGCAATTAATGGCTTCACTATATAGAAGACTTGAAGATGAACACATTCGTCACTTCGCCCATCTATACACATGAAGCATATAGGTCGAGCGTTTTATCTTAAACCTGCTGAGATTCAACCTTTATATCTGGAAGATGAAGTACATTCTTGTGCAGTGTCTGTCATGAATACTTGAATTGAAAGTGATGTAACTAATTCCAATCTATTGGAAAAACAGACCTAGAAAAATCCAAGTAAAATAAGAGAAAACATCATTAACATATTGTCTTATCTTATATTTTTAAATTTTCATCACGTTTTGAGAATCGGTCGATAGCTTATATATAAAGAGGATAATCAGCACAACTCTAAAGTCAGAATGTAAAGAGTTTTCTATGCTCTAGAAGTCGAACATTGCGGTAAAATCAGCCAGACAACTCTTGCTCAAAACTAAAAATATCACTAAAAGGAAGAATTTAGCGTTAACATGAAGATACAGTTACATAAAGGATATTAACTGTTTTTGCCAATTGGGTTTAGAATGAAAATAATCTGAATACCCAGCGAATTGTAATTTTTTAACATTGCCAAATCTCTGCAAAGTTTTCATTATAGCGCCACTGTTTGCTATATGCTTTCTACGTTAATTCAAAGAAATTATAAATAGTAATGTAGAAAATCATGCAATAATAAGCAGAGTTTGCAGACATCTTGCAAACAAACCCCGATACTTTTTAATTGGAGCATGCTGGATGAGTTCGACCATTTTGGTTATTCATGGACCGAATTTAAACTTGCTTGGGAAGCGCGAACCGGAAGTTTATGGTCACCTTAGTCTTGACGATATTAACCAGCAACTGATTACTCAGGCTCAAAAGGCCACATTACAACTCGAAACGTTCCAAAGCAACTGGGAAGGTGCCATTGTTGACCGAATTCATCAAGCTCAGCAAGACGGCGTTCAATATATCATTATTAATCCGGCAGCATTGACTCATACCTCTGTTGCGGTTCGCGATGCCCTTCTTGGCGTTGCCATTCCTTTCATTGAAGTCCATCTGTCTAATGTGCATGCACGTGAGGCATTCCGACATCATTCGTACTTGTCCGATAAAGCCATCGGCGTGATTTGTGGTCTAGGTGCAAAAGGCTATGCTGCTGCCCTCGACTATATCATTGAAAAAATACAACCTTCTACACAATCTTAATTAGGAATACTGTCTCATGGATATCCGTAAAATCAAGAAACTCATCGACTTGATGATTGAATCTGACTTACAGGCGATCGAAGTTAAAGAAGGCGATCAATCGATTGCATTAACTCGTCGTAATCCAGTGGTTGCAGCAGCTGTTCCTGCGATGCCTGCACCAGCAGCCGAAGCGCCAGCAGCAAAATCTCCTCGCGGTGCTGTTGAAACTTCACCAATGGTCGGCGTGTTCTATGCAGCACCAAGCCCAGGTGAGCCGACCTTTGTTAAAGTTGGCCAGACCGTTTCTGCAGGCGATACGCTCGGTATTATCGAAGCAATGAAAATCATGAACCCGATAGAAGCAACTCAAAGCGGTGTGATTGAAGAAATTCTGGTGAAAAATGGTGAAGTGATTCAATTCGGTCAACCACTTTTCCGCTACCGCGCTTAATCACCCCGGGGATTTATAATGTTGCAAAAAGTTTTAATTGCAAACCGTGGTGAAATTGCGTTACGCATCACCCGTGCTTGCAGAACTTTAGGGATCAAAACTGTAGGTGTCTATTCTGACGCAGACAAGGACCTGATGCATTTACGTTTCTGTGATGAAGCAGTATGTATCGGCCCTGGTGCGAGCAGTGACAGCTACTTGAATATTCCTGCGATTATTACAGCTGCTGAAATTACCGGCGCAGATGCAATCCATCCTGGTTATGGATTCCTCGCTGAAAATGCAGAATTTGCAGAAATCGTAGAAAATTCTGGTTTTATCTTTATTGGTCCGCGTCCGGAACATATTCGTTTAATGGGAAACAAGGTTTCTGCCATTATTGCCATGAAAAAAGCTGGTGTACCAACAGTACCGGGCTGCGACCATGCCGTAACGATTCACAATGCCATGGCTGAAGCCAAAGAGATCGGTTTTCCACTGATTGTAAAAGCTGCTTCTGGCGGTGGTGGTCGTGGTATGCGTATCGTAGAAAATGTCGATACCCTGCTGGAATCTGTTCAGGCTGCACAGCGTGATGCAGAAATGTGGTTCGGTGATGATACGGTCTATATGGAACGTTTCCTGCAAAAGCCACGTCACGTCGAAGTGCAAGTACTTGCTGATGGTAATGGTCATGCGATTCATCTGTATGATCGTGACTGTTCACTACAGCGTCGCCATCAAAAAGTACTGGAAGAAGCACCAGCACCGAACTTACCAGAGCAAGCACGTGCTGATATTCTAGAAGCCTGTGTCAATGCCTGTAAATTGATGCAATATCGTGGTGCAGGTACATTCGAATTCCTGTTTGAAGATGATGAGTTCTTCTTCATTGAAATGAATACGCGTGTTCAGGTTGAGCATCCGGTAACTGAAATGGTCACGGGTATCGATATTATCGAACAGCAATTGCGTATTGCTGGCGGCTTAGGTCTGGATATTCAGCAAGAAGATGTCAAGGTTTTAGGACATGCGATTGAATGCCGTATTAACGCAGAAGATCCATCAACCTTCTTGCCTTCACCCGGCAAGATTGAGAGCTTCTATGCACCAGGCGGCGCAGGTATCCGCTTAGACTCGCACATCTACCCAGGCTATAGCATTCCGCCGTATTATGACTCGATGATTGCCAAACTGATTTCGCATGGTAAGGATCGTGAGACGTCTATTTCTCGAATGAGAAATGCTTTGGAAGAAATGATTTTGACTGGCGTTAAAACCAATATTCCTTTGCATAAAGATTTAATCCTTCAGGATAAAAACTTCTGCAAACAGGCAATGGATATTCATTACCTAGAGAAGCATTTGTTAAAGCAGCTTGAAGGTGCTGAAGACAAAGCTTAAATCAAAGCTCATAAAAAAAACCGCTGTCATTCAGCGGTTTTTTTATTGTTTGCAATTTAAGGCAATACGCGTCTGAGCACAGCAAAACATTGTTCGGCTTTTTCATTGGCGCAGAAGTTAATGGTATAAGGGTTTTGCCATTTCACAAAATATTGCGAAATTTCACCAGACTGATCCACCTGATTGCCTGAACAGTCTTTTTCATTATTGTCATATTTTACTTGCAGAATCAGCGCTGGAATCTGCTGCGAAGGATCCTGTGCCGGCTGATAGTCATATAGCCCCGACGTCCACTCATCGCCACTTTTAATCACCACATTATTATTGCCTTTAAAATTATAATATTCGATACATTTTTTATTATTCGGGATTTCCATTCCCCACAATCCGACAATTTCCGGACGGGTTTTCACAGTAAATGTATTTGGGATTTCAGCAGCTTTAGCAGGAGCATTCGCTGGTTTTTTATTTTCTGTCGCCATTAGCCAAGGTGAGCTCATGAGTAAGATAAGGCTAAGACATATTTTTTTCATATTTACCGGCATCTTGTTAACAATTGATTCTAAATTATCATATTTTTTGGGATCGTGTCCCGCTCTAACGCAATTTCAATACAGAGTCAGAAATTATTTATCACATTGTTTAAAAACATGGATTTCCTTTCTGACTTTTTTTGTATATATTTCGTATATAAGAATCTTAATAGTTCGCATTAATAACAGATTAATCAAACAATAAAATTATATTTTGGGTCAAACTTAGTTGCTGAACAAAGTGATCATTCACACTTAAAAATTTGAATAGGATTTTAAATTTGCAATTAGCTCGAATAACAGAACAACAATTAAATCATGAAACCTATGCTTATTTTGTCATTGTTTTCGCTGTTTTAGTCTGTTGTTTTATTGGGATCGCAACCAGACCAATTGAGTATCTGGCCTTATTGTGGCCGGCCAATGCTGCCTTGTTAGCCCTGTTCTTACGCTTTCCACATTTAAATAATATGGGAGGTTGGCTTGGGTGCATTCAGCGCTTTTATGTTTGCAGATCTGATCACCGGGAACAGCCTATTACAAAGCCTGTTTCTTACCTTGTCTAATCTGATCAGCACTATTGTCTCGATATTTTTTATTCGATATTTCAAGATTAATTACAAATACTATAATACTGGTTATACATTCGTTCATTTATTTGGCATCTTCGCTTTTGCAGGCTGTCTGGCCAGTGCGGCTTTTGCAGTTCTCACCTTGCCAAATCTACCCAATTCATTCATGACCAAAGAGAATTTATGGATTGATTTTGGTCTGTGGTGGACCGGTGAAATGGTGAATTATATTGTGTTTCTCCCTTTAATCTTGGCATTCCCAAGAATAAAAGACATGCAGTATCTATTTAAAAACCGTCGTCAAAAACGTAATTACTTCAGCTATTTTTTACCTGCATCTTCAGTCGTGGCCTGTGTCATCATTACCAATATTTTTGCAGGCCCCGGCGCAATGCTCTACCCTCTGGCTGCACTGATCTGGGCTGCGTTGACCTATCGCCTGTTTAGCATGACACTGATTAATGCGTTTGTGACTATTTTAACCTATTACAGCCTGACGCGGTTTTATGCCACAACGCATGACACCTTGGCAGATTCTACGATTTATATTTCGCTCCGGATCGGGCTGTTTATGCTGGCCTTATCGCCGCTTATTCTTTGTATTATTAGTCAAAACCGCAATGAGCTGTTTAAACGGGTTCTCTATCTGGCCAATCATGACAGTCTGACCCGCACCATGAACCGTCATTTTTTCTTTCAGAAAGGTGAATATTTACTGCAATATGCCAACAGAATGGAATTTTCGGTCATCATGCTGGATATTGATCATTTCAAACGTCTGAACGATGATTTTGGCCATCATGTCGGTGACAAGGTGCTGCAACATTTTGCGGAAATCATTCGCTGCAATTTACGTGCTGAAGATCTGTTTGCACGAATTGGTGGGGAAGAATTTGTGCTGTTACTCTGGAATACCGAACCATCAGAAGCACGTCTTATTGCAGAACGGATTCGTGATCTGGTGGAAAAAACCCCGATTTATCAATCAGATGGCTCGCCCCTGTATATTACCGTGAGTGTGGGCATCACTCATCAAAATGAACCGCAGGCCCAAGACCTGCAAAACCTGATCAATATTGCAGATCAAGCCTTGTATCAGGCCAAACATCGTGGGCGAAATCAGGTGGTGCTTGCATCTTGAGCCTAAATGATCTACAACCTTGAAGCAGCAACACTAGGGAATGGCAATGAAATTTGAAGAATATCTGCAATATGACGGTTTAGGACTGGCTGATCTGGTCGCCAATAAACAAGTACATTCAAGTGAACTTTTATCTGCTGCACTAGAGCGTAGCTCAATTGCCAATCCCGAGCTAAATGCAATTATTATTCCGATGCATGAGCATGCATTGAAACGGAGCCAGCAAAATCTGTCCGGACCTTTTGCCGGTGTGCCTTTTCTGGTTAAAGACCTGTTTCAGGAATATGCCGGTTATCCAACTTCTTATGGTTGTCAGGGCTTAAAACGGATTGGTTATATCGCCGAGACCAATGCCGAGATTGTCAATCGCTGGGAAAAAGCCGGGATTGTGACTTTTGGACGTACCAATACTCCTGAATTTGGGATTAAAGGTATTACTGAACCAGATGCTTGGGGCAGCTGTAAAAATCCGTGGAATTTACAGCATAATAGCGGCGGCTCGTCCGGTGGTTCCGCTTCTGCCGTGGCTGCCGGAATTGTACCAATTGCGGGTGCTGGTGATGGTGGCGGCTCGATACGTATCCCCGCTTCCTATTGCGGCCTGTTTGGCCTGAAACCGAGTCGTGGCCGCACGCCTTGGGGACCACAAATGAGTGAAGCCATGCATGGCGCCGCGATTCAGCATGTACTGACCAAAACGGTACGGGATAGTGCTGCAATGCTGGATGCCACCCATGGTGAAGATCATAGTTCACTGTTTAAGATTCAGCGTCCACAGCATCATTATCTGGATGTGATTCAGCAACCGCCAAAAAAACTGAAAATTGCGTTTAGCACTTATTCTACGATTGGCACACCTGTTTCGCAGGATGCCATTAAAGCCATTGAACAAACAGCCAAATTGCTAGAATCTTTGGGCCATGAAGTGGTCGAAGACCGTCCAGCCATTGATGGCATGCAACTGGCCAAGGATTTTATTACCACCTGGTTTAGCCAGTTTTCATTTATGCTGGATGAAATCCAGAAAGGCTATCCGTCCAAATCGAATGATTTTGAACTGGACTCTTTAGCGCTGGCGGCTTTTGGGGCCAAAACCAGCGCGATTGATTATATCCAGAACCTGAATAACTGGGGCCAGTACGTGACCCAGATGAATCATTTCTTTGATAATTATGATCTGTACCTGACGCCTGCAACGGCGACAGTGGCGCCAAAAAATGGTGAGGTCAAAACACCAAACTGGCAGAAACCGATTCTTAAAGCTTTATTGAAACTAAATAAAGCACATTTGCTGGCGCAAGGTAAACTGGTCGACCAGATTGTGAAAGAAAATCTAAAATGGGTGCCTTTTACCCAGTTGGCCAATATTACCGGACTCCCAGCGATGTCTGTACCACTGTACTGGAATGAACAAAACCTGCCGCTCGGTTCACAGTTTATTGCGCCGTTTGCCCGTGAGGATCTGCTATTACAACTGGCAGCCCAATTGGAACAGGCACAACCGTGGTTTGGGCAATACGCCAAAATCCGTATTTAATACTGAGATGATATTTTCAAGCCTGTTTTTGCAGTTCGACTTTATTTGGCAATCCGAAAATCAGTAACAAGCCAAGCAAAGTCGATACTGCAGCAGCGATAAAAATAGATGTGCCGCCGACTTGATCCCAATAATGCCCAGCCAGAATACTGCCACTCGCCACGCCAACGCCCCACATCGTGCTATATAGCGCTTGTCCACGTCCTTGCTGCCCTGCAGAAAAATTCTGGAAAATCACTCGCATCGCAATCATATGAAATAAACCAAAACTTAAAGCGTGAATCGTTTGAGCAAAAAACTGTGCCATGAATGAAGCAGGAAAGACCCCGACGATGAACCATCTTAATCCGGTCATCAATAAGCATAACGTGACCAGATGGCGCCATGACCAGCGTGTCAGAAAGAACGTCGCATAGGCAAACATGATGATTTCCGCAATGACCCCGACTGACCAGAGCAGCCCAATCTGGCTGGTGCTAAATCCCGCCTGACTGAGATAATTGCTATAAAAACTATAAAACGGCGCGTGTGAAAATAGCAGAATCAATTCAATCAGGAAAAAACTATACACCACTGGGCGTTTAAATATCGGCCATAAGGGTTCGAGCTGTTTCTGGGCGGTAGGCGCCATCGTGGGCTCTTTAATGGTAAATGACCAGAGAAAGGCCAGAAATGAAATACACAGCAACAACACTGGCAACATACTGATGCTCATAATTTCAAAGACGGCGCCCAAGCCGAATACACCAATAATAAAACCGACAGATCCCCATTTTCGTACTTTGCCATAGAGTTCTGCTCTTTTTTCCCCGAGCCAAAACAAAGTCACGCCTTCAAACTGTGCCAAAATAGCATTCTGAAAGAAACTGAAAATCAGCATCAGTAAAGCTACGGACTGAAAGCTATTGGGAATGATAAAAATCATGAACCAGATACAGGCTTCCATCCAGGTGGCAATACGTACCAGCAGCATGCGTTTACCAGACTTGTCTGCAATCCAGCCCCAAATTAAGGGAGCAAAAAAGCGGGTGACGATTGCAATAGAAGATAAAATGCCAATTTCCTGATAATTGAAGCCCTGATCTTCTAGATACAGACTCCAAAAAGGCATGAACGCCCCAACAATCGCATAGTAAAAAAAGTAAAATCCACTGAGTCTATGCTGGATTGCTAGAACTGGCATTGATTTATATATCCTAATATTTTCAGAATGTTAAACTAAATAGATTTCTATAGCACTGTATTCGACGACTCTTGATTTTGCTACGAGCATCTCGCATTATTCTAAAAATAAATTTTCATAAGTTTATGGCTAAATTTTGCTAAAGTAAAAAACTGAACCGTACCGGGTTTGTCGGAGAGTCAATATTCTGAGAGACTATCCCGATGACAAAATTAAAATATACCCCTGAAATCAGAGAAAGAGCGGTTCAATTATTGATTGAATCTGAAAAAGATTATCCTTCTACTTGGGCTGCAATCACAGCAATTGCGCCTAAGATTGGTTGTACTCCTGAAACACTTCGTGCCTGGCATCAAAAGCATTTAGATCAGCAAAATCCTATTAAAGTACAACAGATATCTGATCAAGAAAAAATGAAGCAAATGGAACGTGAAATTAAAGAATTAAAGCGTGCCAATGAAATTCTACGTAAAGCAGCCGCTTTTTTCGCCCAGGCGGAGCTCGACCGCCCACACAAATAATGGTGGATTTCATCCATAACAATAAAGA